>CAZZZR010000029.1:0-16745 GCA_964658605.1 uncultured Caulobacter sp.
AGCTGGCGCTCACGGTCGGTCCCTAGCGCGTCATCGAAGCCCGCAGCCCCGGCGCGTCGATCTCGCCCGTCGCCATTCGGATCAGGAGCAGGGCCGAGAGGCGGGCGCGTTCGGCGAAGCTGTCGGGCCAGGCGTGCTCGTCCTCGCTGTGGATGTCGCCGCCGCGCACGCCGAGCGTGTCGATCCCCGGGCAGCCCGCCGCGAACAGGTTGTTGCCCTCGCAAACGCCCCCCGAGGAGACCCATTCCAGCGGCGGCTGGCCCAGCGCCTCCGCGGTCTCGCGGGCGGCGGCGAACAGCGTCTGCTGGGCCGGGTTGAAGGGCTTGGGCGGTCGGGTGACGCCGCCGTGCAGCGCGGTCGCGATCCCCTCGCCGGGCGCCGTGTCGAGGATGCGGGCGACCTCCCGCTCGATCCAGGCGACGCCCTCCGGCCCCGGCAGCCGCACGTTGAAGCGCACGACCGCGAGGTGCGGCACCTGGTTCAGGGGCGCGCCGCCGTCGATGCGCGCCACGTTCACGGTCACGCCGTCGCGGCGGCCGTTGAGGTCGTGCAGGGCCGCCGCGATCCGCGCCGCCGCGGCTACCGCTCCCCGCCCCGCGGCGAAGTCGCGCCCCGCATGGGCGCTCCGGCCTCGCACCACGACGTGGAAGTTGCCCGAGCCCTTGCGCGCGGAGGCCAGCCGCCCCTCGCGCCCGATCGCCGGCTCGTAGGTCATGTGCACGTGCGCCCGCGTCCCCACTTCGGCCAGGAGGTGGCGGGAGGAGAGGCTGCCCGTCTCCTCGTCGGGAGAGATCAGCGCGGTCCAGCCCAACCGGCGCGCCTCCGGGTGCGTCTCGAACGCCGCCAGCGCGCCCAGCATGACGGAGAGACCGCCCTTCATGTCCGCCAAACCCGGCCCGTTCAGGGCGCCGTCGCCGCGCGGCCGCACCGCACGGAAGGCGGTGTCGGCGGGATAGACGGTGTCGTAGTGGCCGGTGAGCGCGACCTGCACGGGCGCCTGGGGCCGCACCGTCAGACGCAGGGCGGCGGTGGTGGGCGCCTCGCGCACCCGCCCGTCGGCGCCGACCTCCTCGGCCGCCGGCAGGTCCACCGCCTCCAGCGCGCCGGAGAACGGAGCGAGGGCGTCCGCAAGCAGGGCCTGCTGGGCGGCGAGTCCCTGGAGGTTGCGGCTGCCGGAGTTGATCGCGCACCAGTCGACCGCGCGGGCCGTCAGCGCGTCCCCGTCGATCCCGTCGAGCGCGTTCACCGTCGCCGGGTCGTGCATCGCTGCCGTCATGCCAAAATCTCGGACCCCCTCGGCGGTGTCCCGGTCTATACCGGACGCGGCGGGGGGGCGAGCGCACGACATGGCGGACGAGCTCTTCGACATCCTGGTGGTCGGCGGCGGCGTCAACGGCGCCGGGATCGCCCGTGACGCGGCCGGCCGCGGCTGGCGCACCCTCTTGGTCGAGGCTGACGACTTGGCGAGCGCGACCTCTTCGCGCAGCTCCAAGCTGGTGCACGGGGGCCTGCGCTACCTCGAACAGTACGAGTTCCGCCTGGTGCGGGAGTCGCTGCAGGAGCGTGAGGTGCTGCTGGCGTCGGCCCCGCACCTGGTGCGGCCGCTTCGGTTCGTGTTGCCGCACCACAAGGGGCTGCGGCCCGCCTGGATGCTGCGCGCGGGGCTGTTCCTCTACGACCACATCGGCGGCCGCCGCTCCCTGCCGCCCACGACCACGCTCGACCTGCGCCGCGACCCGGAGGGGGCGCCGCTGAAGGACGTCTACCGCCGCGGCTTCGCCTATTCCGACTGCTGGGTGGACGACGCCCGGCTCGTGGCGCTGCTGGCCGTCGACGCCGTCGCCCACGGCGGAGAGGTCGCCACCCGCACGCGCATGACCTCAGCCCAGCGCGACGACGGCGGATGGCGCGCGACCCTCGTCGCCGAGGGCGGCGCGACCCGGACGGTGCGGACCCGCGCGCTGGTCAACGCCGCCGGCCCCTGGGTGGACCAGGTGGTGCGCTCCACGGGTCGCAACGCGCCGGGCGCGCACGCGGTGCGGCTGGTCAAGGGCAGCCACATCGTGGTGCCGCAGCTTTACGAGGGACCGGAGTGCTACACCCTGCAGAGCGGCGACGGGCGGGTGGTGTTCACCATCCCCTACGAAGACGGCCGCACCCTGGTGGGCACCACCGACGTGCCGTTCGACGGCGACCCCTCCGATGTGGAAATCAGCGCGGAGGAGACCGCCTACCTATGCGGCGTGCTCGGCGACTATTTCACCCGCGCCGTGACGCCTGACGACGTCGTGTGGAGCTACTCGGGGGTGCGCCCCCTGGCCGACAGCGGGCAGGCGAACGCCTCGGCCGTCACGCGCGACTACGTCTTCGACCTGGAGGGGGGCGCCGGCTCGGCGCTCGGCGCGCCCCTCCTGTCGGTCTACGGCGGCAAGCTGACCACCTTCCGCAAGCTGGCCGAGCACGCGCTGAAGGACCTGGGCGCGGCGCTCGGCGACGCCCGGCCGGCCTGGACGGCGCGGGCGACGATCCCCGGCGGCGACCTGCCGGGGCGTGGCGTCGGCGACTTCTGCGCCTCTGTGCGGGCCCGCTGGCCCTGGCTCGGCGAGCCCCATCTGACGCGTATGTGCCACGCCTACGGCACGCGGGTGGAGCGGGTGCTCGACGGGGCGGGGGCGTGGTCCGACATGGGACGCGACTTCGGCGGGGGCCTGACCGAGCGGGAGGTGGAATACCTGCGCCGCGAGGAATGGGCGCGGCGCGCGGACGACGTGATGTGGCGACGCACCAAGCTGGGGCTGAAGATGACCGTGACGGAGCGGGAGGCCTTCGCGGCCTGGTTCGAGGGCGCCGCGCGCCGGCCGGTGGCCCCCTCGCGCGCGTCGGGATAGCGTCGGCGGCGATGACCCAGGCCGAACGCCCCCTGATCCTGGCGCTGGACCAGGGCACCACCTCCAGCCGCGCCATCGTCTTCGACGACCAGGCCCGGATCGTCGCCCTCGCCCAGGCCGAGTTCCCGCAGATCTATCCCGCCGAGGGCTGGGTCGAGCACGACCCCGAAGCCATCTGGGCCACGCAGCTGAAGACCGCGCGCCAGGCGCTCAGGAAGGCCGAGCGCAAGGGCGGCCGCGTCGTCGCCATCGGCGTCACCAACCAGCGCGAGACCGCCGTGGTCTGGGACCGCGCCACGGGCGAGCCGGTCTACAACGCCATCGTCTGGCAGGACCGCCGCACCGCCGCCGCCTGCCGCAAACTGGCGCAGGCCGGACACGAGGAGACGGTGCGGGAGAAGACCGGCCTCCTGCTCGACCCCTACTTCTCCGCCGCCAAGGTCGCCTGGATCCTCGACCGGGTGGAGGGTGCGCGGGGGCGGGCCGGCATGGGCGAGCTGGCGTTCGGCACCGTCGACAGCTTCCTCGTCTTTCGCCTGACCAAGGGCCGCGTGCACGCCACCGACGCCACCAACGCCTCGCGCACCAGCCTGTTCGACATCGGGGCGCAGGCGTGGGACCCGACGCTCCTCGACCTGTTCGACGTGCCTGCCGAGGTGCTGCCCGACGTCCGCGACTGCGCCGCCGACTATGGCGAGGCCGCCGCGGAGTGGTTCGGCCGTCCCATCCCGATCCTGGGCGTGGCGGGCGACCAGCACGCCGCGGCGGTCGGCCAGTGCGGCTTCGCGCCGGGCGACATCAAGGCCACCTTCGGCACCGGCGCCTTCGTGCTGGTGAACACCGGCGCGAAGGTCACGCCCTCGGCGCATCGCCTGCTCACCACCGTCGGCTACCGGCTGTGCGGCAAGACCACCTATGCGCTGGAGGGCTCGATCTTCGTCGCGGGGGCCGCGGTGCAGTGGCTGCGCGACGGGCTGAAGATCATCCGCAACGCCGCCGAGACCGAAGGGCTGGCGAAGGGCCTGGCGTCGACCGGCGGCGTCTACCTCGTGCCCGCCTTCACCGGGCTCGGCGCGCCCCACTGGGACCCGGACGCCCGCGGCGCGCTCTACGGCCTGACCCGCGCCACCGGCCGGGCGGAGTTGGCGCGGGCCGCGCTGGAATCTGTGTGCCTGCAGACGCGCGACCTCCTGCAGGCGGCCGCAGAGGACGGGGTGCGGCCGCAGGCGCTGAAGATCGACGGCGGCATGGTCGCCAACGACTGGCTGTGCCAGGCGCTCGCCGACGTCTGCGACCTGCCGGTGGAGCGGCCGAAGGTGCTGGAGACCACCGCGCTCGGCGCCGCCTACCTCGCGGGGCGCGAGGCGGGCGTCTACGGCGACTTCGACGCCTTCCGGAAGGTCTGGGCGCTGGACCGCGTCTTCGAGCCCGCGATGGACGCCGGGCGCCGCGACTCACTCGTCAACGGCTGGGGGGAGGCGGTGCGGCGCACGCTGTCGAAGCCGACCGCCGGCTGAGCGAGCGTGTTGTCGCCGGTTCATCCGAGCGAGCGTAAGAACAGGGCGTCGGTTCCACACAGGAGGACTTCCGCCGTGAACACCCTGATCAAGGCCGCCGTGGCCGCCGCCGTCGTGGCGGGCTCGGTCGCCGCCGTCGCCGCCCCTGCCGAAGCGCAGCCCTACGGCTATCGGCACGGCTACTACGGACACCATTGGCGCCACCACGGCTGGTACGGCCACCGTCACTGGCGTCACCACTACTGGCGTCGTCACCACCGCTGGTGAAGCGGGGGGCGCGGCGGTCTTGCCGACGGCCGCGCCGCTCCCGACATCTGCACCATGAGCAAATCCCCCGACGCGCTGAGCTTCGACGGCCTGGAAGTGGCCGCCGCCGACCGCCCCAAGACCTCGACCTGCCGCTTCGACCTCGACCTGGCGCTGTCTTCCGTCGTCGCCGTCCACGCCCGCATCCCCGCCGACGCCTACACCGCCGAAGCGCTGGGCACCGAGCGCGTCGGCAACGGCGTGGTGGTCCGTGAGGACGGCGTGGTGCTGACCATCGGCTACCTGATCACCGAAGCCGACGCCGTGACCCTCACCACCGCCGACGGCCGCACGGTGCCCGCCCACCCCCTGGGCGTGGACGGCGAGACCGGGTTCGGCCTTCTGCAGGCGCTCGAGCCGCTGCACCTGCCGGCCGTGCGTCTGGGCGATTCCTCACTCCTGGCGGAGGGCGAGCCGGTGGTGGTTGCGGGCGCGGGCGGGGCCCGTCACGCGGTCGCGGCGCGGCTGGTCGCGAGGCGGCCCTTCGCCGGCTACTGGGAGTACGCGCTGGACGACGCGCTGTTCACCACCCCCGCGCATCCGCACTGGAGCGGGGCCGCGATCTTCGGCGGCGACGGCGCCCTGGTGGGCCTGGGCTCGCTGCAGGTCGAGCAGCAGGCCGAGGGTCGTCCGCCCGTCGCTCTGAACATGAGCGTGCCGGCCGAGCTCCTGCCGCCGGTGTTCGACGCGCTGCTGACCGGCGGCGGCGAGCGGCCCGCGCGACCGTGGCTCGGCCTGTTCGCGCAGGAGATCGACGGCCAGGTCACGGTCATCGGCCACGCCGGCGATGGGCCGGCCAAGCGCGCCGGCTTGGATGCGGGCGACGTGGTGCTCGCGGTCGCGGGCGAGCCCGTCGACGACCTCGGCCTCTTCTACCGCCGCATCTGGGCGCTCGGCCCTGCGGGCGTCGACGTGCCGCTGACGCTGGAGCGGGAAGGCGACGTCTTCGACGTGACCGTCACCTCCGCCGACCGACGCAAGCGGCTGAAGGCGCGGCGGTACCACTAGGAGCGGGGTGGAGATGAGGGATGCTGCGCCGCCACCGCTCTTCTCCCCTTCTTCTAGGAAGCGAAGCCGGGCTCCCCAAGGCGGACGCTCGCAGCGACGGCATCGATCGGGAACCGAGATCAGAGCCGCGTCATGGAGCCGGTGCGGTCGCTCCTGACGCGCATCGCTCACCCTCCGCCAAACGGCGCCACCGTGTGCTTCCCGCGCACGAAGCGCAGGTAGAGCGGCGGGCGACCGGGGTCGGCGATCCTCGTCGCCAGTTCCTTCAGCACGAAGCGGGTGACCGAGGGCAGGTCCAGGTCCAGCGCCTTGTCGAGCGTGAACCAGGCGATCTCGTCCAGCTCGCCGGAGACGCCCGCGCGGTCGCGTGAATGCAGGCGGTCGGCGTCGGCGGTGAAGAAGACGGCGTCGAAGCGCTTGGGACGGTAGGGCGGGGTGATGGCGCGGGCCACCACCTCCAGCGCGGAGAGGTCGGGCAGGGGGCCGCCGGTGGCGCGGGGCTCGCCCAGCGCCAGGCCCGCCTCCTCCCAGGTCTCGCGCACGGCGGCGACGCCGAGCGCGCGGGCCAGGCCCGGACGGCCGGGCGGCAGGGTCGCGGCCAGCGCCGAGGCGGCCTGCGGGGCGAGGTCGGAGGCCACCCGCGCGCGGTAGTCGGCGCGGTCGACGCGGCCGCCGGGAAAGACCCACTTGTCGGGCATGAAGTCGTGGCCGCGGTGGCGACGGCCCATCAGCACGCGCACCTTGTCCGCCCCCGTCCCCTCGGCGCGGTCCAGCAGCAGCAAGGTCGCGGCGGGGCGGGGTAGGACGCGGCGCTTCACGAGGTCGCCGGGAGCGGCGTCCTTCTCGTCGTCCCGCAGCTCGAAGACGGGTCCGCTCATCGTCGTGTCCCCCTGCGCACGCCCTTGGGCAGCCCGCTCCGGCGCTGCGGCGGCCCTCGGCCGGCGGCGGCCTGCGTGCGGGCGCCGAGCCTAGGGCGTGGCGCGGCCGGGTCGGGCGCCTCGGCCTCGCTCAGCATCTCGAAGAGGAGGCCCCCGGTCACCGGCGTCGCCTCGCGAAGGCGCACCGAGACTCGCGCGCCGAGGCGCCAGCGCAGACCGGAGCGCTCGCCCACCAGGGCGTGCATCCGCTCGTCGTGGACGTAGTATTCGGCGCCCAGGGACGACACCGGAACGAGACCGTCGGCGCCGGTGTCGTCCAGCCGCACGAATAGGCCGAAGCGGGTGACGCCGGAAATGCGGCCCTCGAACTCGGCCCCCTCGTGCGCCTGCAGGTAGCTGGCGAGGTAGCGGTCGGTGGCGTCGCGTTCGGCGGCCATGGCGCGGCGCTCGGTCAGGGTGATGTGCTCGGCGGTTTCGGCGAGGCGCGGGAAGTCGCCGTCGCTGAGGCCGTCGTCCCCCAGCTTCAGCGCCCGGATCAGCGCGCGGTGGACCACGAGGTCCGCGTAGCGGCGGATGGGCGAGGTGAAGTGGGCGTACTTCTGCAGGTTCAGGCCGAAGTGGCCGATGTTCTCCGGCGAATAGATCGCCTGCATCTGCGTGCGCAGCACCACCTCGTTGACGATGTCGGCGTGCGGGCCGTCGCGCGTGGCGGCCAGGAGTTCGTCGAAGCGCTGGGTGGTGACCACGGCGCCCTTGGTCCAGGGGATGGCCAGCGTCTCCAGGAAGTCGGCCAGGGCGAAGAGCTTGGTCTCGGACGGCGCGTCGTGGATGCGGTAGATCAGCGGGACTTTCCGCGTCTCCAGCTCCTGCGCGGCGCAGACGTTGGCCTGCACCATCATCTCCTCGATCAGCTTGTGCGCTTCGAGGCTCCTTCGCTGGGTGATCGAGCCGACCTCGCCTTCGGGCGTCAGCACGATGCGGCGCTCGGAGGACTGGATCTCCAAGGGCGCCCGGTCGTTTCGTCCCCCCTTCATGCAGCGGAAGGCGGCCCACAGGGGCTGGATCACAGGCTCCAGCAGGGGGCCGGTCGCCTCGTCGGGGCGGCCCTCCGAAGCGTCCTGCGCCTGCTCGTAGCTGATGCCGGCGGCGCAGCGCATCAGGCCGCGGACGAAGCGGTGGCTCGTCTTGCGGCCGCCCTTGTCGAACACCATCCGCACGGCCAGGCACGCGCGGTCCTCCCCCTCCACCAGCGAGCACAGGCCCGCCGACAGCCGCTCGGGCAGCATCGGCTCCACGCGGTCGGGGAAGTAGACGCTGTTGCCCTTGGTCCAGGCGGTGCGGTCCAGCGCGGTCCCGGCGCGGACGTAGGCGGCGACGTCGGCGATGGCGACCCAGACCACGAAGCCGCCCGCGTTCTTCGGGTCGTCGTCGGGCGCGGCGAAGACGGCGTCGTCGTGGTCGCGGGCGTCGGCGGGGTCGATGGTGATGAGCGGCAGGTCGCGCAGGTCGGTGCGGCCGGCGAGGGTGGGGGCCTTGGCGGCCTCGGCTTCCGCCTCGGCCTCGTCGGGGAAGCCGGTGGGAATGCCGAGCGAGTGGATGGCGATCAGGGAGGCGGCGCGCGGGTCGTCCTCGCGGCCGACCACCTCCAGCACCTTGCCGCGGGCGGGGCCGTGGCGGCGGTCGCCCTCGCCGGAGGCGGCCTGCGCGAGCACGAGGTCGCCGTCCTTCAACGCCTCAGCCTCCGGCCCGTGGAGCAGGAGCGTGGTCTTCACCTTCCTGTCGACCGGCTCCAGCCGCACCTCGCGCCGCGCCTTGCGCACGACGCCGAGCACGCGCTTGGCGCCCTCGCCGAGGCGCTTGATCAGCCGCGCTTCGGGCTCGCCGGCCTCGTTGCGCTCGAACTTAACCAGGAGGCGATCGCCGAGGCCGGGGGCGCCCACGCGGCCCTCGTCGCGGCCGGGTGCGAGGCGGACCGGCACCGCGTCGTCGCCGCCCTTGGTGAGGCGCACGTAGAGCTCGCCGTCGACGTCGCGGTCCACCACGTCGGCCACGCCCACCGGCGGCAGATGGCCGGGGGAGGCGACGCCCTTGCGCCCCCGCCGCCCGAGCCCGCCCTCGGACGCCATCGCCTTCAGCATCTGGCGCAGCGCCCGGCGGTCGGCGCCCTTCACGCCGAAGACGCGCGCCAGCTCCGACACGTCGGTCTCCCCGGCTTCCGCGATGTGCGCGGCCAGCGCCTCGGGCGAGGGCAGGGCGGGGGAGGGCTTTGGAGGCGCGGGCGGGCCGCGGCGGGGAGGCATTGGCGAAGGGTAGGCGAGCTGCGGGCGCGAGTCAGGCGCTATCGCGACCCGATCAGGTTTCGGCCACCGCCCTGACGCGCGCGCCGTTCGCCAGGGCGTCGCGCAGGTAGTCCTCGGCGTCGTCCAGCCCCAGCGGGCGGGCGTAGCCGTAGCCCTGGCCGAAGGTGCAGCCGATGTCCTTAAGGCGGGCGGCCGTGTCGGCGTCCTCCACCCCCTCGCCGACGATGACGAGGCCGAGGTCGCGCCCCAGCGCCACGATCGAGCGCATCACCTTGGCCGAGTTCTCGCTCACCGCCATGGTGCGCACGAAGTAGCGGTCGACCTTCAGCGTATCGACGGGCAGGCGCGTCAGGTAGGACAGCGACGAGAAGCCCATGCCGAAATCGTCGATCGCCAGCCCGGCGCCCGCGGCGCGCAGGCGGCTGAGCACCTTCACGGCCGAATCCGGGTCGCGCATCACCTCGCCCTCGGTGAGCTCGAGCTTGAGCTTGCCGTGCGGCAGCGCCGTCTCCTCGATGATGGCGGCGACGTCGTCCACGAGACCCGGACGGTCCAGCTCGCCCACCGTCAGGTTGACGGTGACGAACAGCTCCTGCGCGCCCGGGAAGGTGGTGCGCCACTCGGCCAGCCGCTCGGCGCAGGTGCGCGTCATGTAGCGACCCAGCGCCGCCATCAGCCGCGCCTCCGACAGCAGCGGCAGGAAGTCGTCCGGCGGGATCAGGCCGTGCTTGGGGTGGCGCCAGCGGACCAGCGCCTCGAACCCGGCCAGCCGGTTGTCGGCCAGCCGCACGATGGGCTGGAAGTAGGGCTCGAGCTCGCCGCGGCCGAGGGCGCCGCGCAGGTCGTTCTCCAGCGCCAGGCGCGACAGGTCATGCGGCGCGCCGCCGTCGTCCTCGCCCGCGTCGCCCATGCGGATGGCGGTCATGGAGGCCGAGGCGCGGCGGAGCACCTCGGAGGCGGAGATCGCCTCGCCCGCCTCCGCCTCGCCGACGCCCAGGCTGAAGGTCGGGTGCACGTCGCAGCCCGCGACGCGCAGCGGCCGTTCCAGCACGGCGCGCAGGGGCACGGTGTCGTCGGCCTCGCCGATGTCCAGCAGCACGGCGAATTCGTCCTCGCCGATCCGGGCGGCGCAGCCCTGCCCGTCGTAGGCGGCGCGCAGCCGGCCGCCGAGGGCCGCGAGCACCAGGTCCGCCAGGTCCGGCCCCAGCGCGGCGTTCAGCCGGCGAAAGCGCAGGATGTCGGCGCTGAGCACGCGCACGCCTTGCCTACGGGCGAGCCGCTCGCCCACGCGCGCCAGGAAGGTGTTGCGGTCCAGAAGGCCGGTCAGGGCGTCCCGGCCGCGCTCGGAGTCCTCCACGGAGGGCTCCGGGAGGGCCACGCCGCCCGCCGACATGCCGTCGTCGGTCCAGAGGCCGCGCCACAGGCTGGAGCGCCCGTCCTCCAGGTGCAGCCGCACGGCCACTAGCGAGCCCGGCGCGCGACGAGCCAGGGCGGTGTCCAAGGCGAGCCGATCGGACGGGCGCAGCGCGGCGAGGAGGCCGGCGAGCGCGTCGTCGGCATCATCCGGCGAGAGTCCCAGCGCAGCGACTTCGCCCTGCAGGGTCAGCCGCGCCTCAAGCCGGTCCCAGCGCCACAGGCACGCGCCGGCCTGCGCGAGCGCGGCTGCGGCCGCCGCGCCGTCGGTCGGCCCGCTCTCCCGTGCGATGTCCGCGTCCTCCCCGAGGACGCGCGCCGCCTGCGCCATTCGCCCTCCGGCGATCAAATTGGTCCGGCTCGTCGCGGACGTGGCCATCCCTCACGCTTGAACAGGGCCGCAGCGTCGGAAGGTCGGGAGGCCTTCAGCCCGCGCCGTCGCCGCCCCCCGGCCGCAGACGACCGAACAGCAGATGATCGCGCCAGACGCCATTAATTTTCAGATAAGCTCTCGCCCTTCCTTCATACGAGAAACCGGCGCGTTCGAGAAGTCGCCTGGACGCCTCGTTCTCGGGCACGCAGGCCGCCTCCAGCCGATTGAGGCCCAGGCGGCCGAAGGCGAACTCCGCAACCGCGCGCACCGCCGCGCCGGTGTGCCCGTGCCGGGCATAGGCCTCGCCCGCCCAGTAGCCGATCGCGCCGCTCTGGGAGACGCCGCGGCGCACGTCGCGCAGGTTGACGCCGCCCACCAGCTCCCCGCTCCCCTCGCGGAACACGAAGAAGGCGAAGCCGTGGCCCGCGTCGGCGTCCCGCGCATAGACCGCCAGGCGCCGGCGGAAGGCCGCACGGGAGAGGTCGTCGGCCGGCCAGGTCGGCTCCCAAGGCTGCAGGAAGGCATGGCTGGCGTGGCGCAGCTCCGCCCATTCGGCGTGGTCGCCCATCCGCGGCGCGCGCAGGCGCACGCCCGCGCCTCTCAGCGCGCCCGCGGGTTCGGGCGTGATCCAGTCCAGCACCGCCATGACGGGCCTAAGGATAGCCGCGACCCGGGCGGCCGGGAAAGCGCTTGCGCGACGCGCGCGAACTCAGCGCCCCCTGGCTTCCTCGCATCCCTTGCGGGCCAGGGCGTCGGCGCGCTCGTTCAGGGGGTGTCCGGCGTGACCTTTGACCCACTTCCAGGTCACGTCGTGGCGCAGGCGGGCGGCGTCGAGAGCCTTCCACAGGTCGTCGTTCTTCACTGGCGACTTGGAGGCCGTGCGCCAGCCCCGCGCCTTCCATCCCGGCAGCCACTCGGTGATGCCCTGGCGCACGTACTGGCTGTCGGTGTGGAGCTCGACCTTGCAGGGGCGCGTGAGGGCGTCCAGCGCCTTGATCGCGGCTGTGAGCTCCATCCGGTTGTTGGTGGTCTGGCGCTCGCCGCCGAAGAGCTCCTTCTCCTTGGCCCCGAACATCAGGATCGCGCCCCAGCCGCCCGGGCCCGGATTCCCGCTGCAGGCGCCGTCGGTGTAGATCACGACGCCGGGCGTCATCGTTCCGGTCACAGGCGATCGCCCCGCGCAAGCGCGCCGCGCCAGTGGTCGAGCTTGATCGCGTATTCCATGGGATCCTTGCGGGTGACGAGCGCGCCGGGCGGAGTCGACTCCCAATCCGCCAGCCGCGTGAGGAAGAATCGCATCGCCGCCCCCAGCGCCAGCACGGGCAGCGCGTCGTGCTCGGCCTGCGACAGGCGGCGGACCGCGTCGTAGCCCTCCACCAGCGCGGCCGCGCGAGCGATGTCGAGCGCGCCCGGCGCGTCGAACGCCCAGGCGCAGAGCATGATGGCCACGTCGTAGGCGAGCGCGTCGTCGCAGGCGAAGTAGAAATCGATGGCGCCGGCGAAGCGGTCCCGGTCGAAGAAGACGTTGTCGGGGAAGAGGTCGGCGTGGATCACGCCCTGCGGCAGGTCCCGGGGCCAGCGGGCGTCGAGCGTGTCGAGGTCCGCGGCGACCTTGCCGGGCAGCGTGGCGTCGAACGCGGCGGCGGCGGCGCGGTGCGCCTCGAACAGGGACCGCCAGGAGGGGCGACCGAGCGCATTGTCGCGACGGTCGGGAAAGCCCTCCGCGGCGAGATGCATCCGCGCCAGCCCGTCTCCCGCCGCCCGGCATTGCGCGATGGAGGCCCGGCCGACCGACAGGCCGGGGAGGAAGCTGACCAGGGCGGCGGGGCGGCCGTTCAGGACCTTCAGCGTCTCGCCCTGCCGGTCGGGCTGCGGCGTCGGGCAGGGAAAGTCGCGGGCCGCCAGCCAGCCCATCAATCGCAGGAAATAGGGCAGGTCGCGCCCCGCCGCGGTCCGCCCCTCGTAGAGCGTCAGGATGAAGCGTCCCCGCTCGGTCTCCAGCAGGAAGTTCGAGTTCTCGACCCCCTCCGCAATCCCCTTGCAGGCGAGCGGACGCCCGAGGTCGTAGTCGGCCAGGAACAGCGCCAGGTCGGCGTCGCTGACGGGAGTGTAGACGGCCATCGGCCGGCAGGGATGCGGGCGTGCGGGGGTGCGGTCAAGCCGGCGCCCGTCGCAGCGCGGTCCCGGGCGTGCTTAGCTGGCGCGCGGCGGAGCGGGGACGGCGATGGCGACGGGCGTGACGCGGCGACGGGCGGGGCTGTCGGCCATGGCGGCGGCGGCGACGTTGGAAGGATGCGAAGGTCGGCCCGCCGCCGATCCGCAGCCGTCCTCCCGCACCATCCCCAAGGGCTTCGTCTGGGGCGCCGCCACCTCCGCCTTCCAGATCGAGGGGTCGCTCGACGCGGACGGCCGCAAGCCGTCCATCTGGGACGGGTTCCAGCACCTCCACGGCCGCATCGCGGACGGGAGCGACGCGTCCGTCGCCTGCGACAGCTATCGCCGTTGGAGCGATGACGTCGACCTCTTGGCGGGTGCGGCGATGAACGCCTATCGCTTCTCCATCGCCTGGACGCGCGTCGTGCCGGACGGGGCGGGGCCGCCCAACGCGGCGGGGCTGGACTACTATTCGCGGCTGGTCGACGGGCTTCTCACCAAGGGCGTCGCCCCCTACGCCACCCTCTTCCACTGGGACCTGCCGCAGGCGCTGCAGGACAAGGGCGGCTGGGCCCGGCGCGACACCGCGCAGCGCTTCGCCGAGTACGCCGACGTCGTCGGGCGCAGGCTCGGCGACCGGATCAAGCATGTCATCACCCTGAACGAGGCGGCGGTGCACACCATTGTGGGCCATGTGCTGGGCGAGCATGCGCCGGGCCTGAAGGACGCCGCCCTGCTGGGGCCCGTCACCCACCACCAGAACCTCGCGCAGGGGCTCGCGATCCAGGCCCTGCGGTCGGCGCGGAGCGACCTCTCCATCGGGGCCACGCTGGCCCTGCAGCCCTGCCGGGGCGAGGGAGCGCCGCTGGCCTTCTGGAACCGCCCGGCCGCCGAGGGCCTCTCGTCCATCTTCAACCACGCCTACCTGGATCCCCTGATGAAGGGCTCCTATCCCAGCGCCATGGACGCGCCGCTGAAGGGCGTGCTGCGCGACGGCGACCTGAAGACCACCCGACAGCCGATCGATTTCCTCGGCGTGAACTACTACGCCCCGACCTATGTGAAGCTGGACCTCGGCAGCCCCAGCCACATCGCCCCGGGCGTCCCGCCCAAGGGGACCGAGCGCGACGCCTTCGACCGCCAGGTTGACCCGTCCGGGCTCTCGGAGGTGCTGGCGTGGCTGCGGACCGACTACGGCAACCCGCACGTGCTCATCACCGAGAACGGCTGTTCCGACGCCTTCACGAGCGGCCCCGCGAAGATCGACGACGCCTTCCGCATCGCCTACCTGCGCCGCCACCTGGCCGCGGTGCTGGAGGCGAACGAGCGCGGCTCGCGCGTGGGCGGCTATTTCGTCTGGAGCCTGGTCGACAACTGGGAGTGGGAGCGGGGCTTCACCTCCAAGTTCGGCGTCGTGGCGCAGGCGTCGCCCGGCGGCGCGCGAACCCCCAAGGCGTCGCACGCCTGGCTGCGGTCGGTGATCCGGTCGGGCGTCCTGCCGGTCTGAGCCGGCGGCCCTAGGCCTCGGTCAGCACCCGGGGCAGCTTGAAGGTGACGGTCTCGCGCATGTCGCCGCCCTCGGCGACCTCCACGTCGAAGCGCTGGGACAGCGCGTCCATCACGCCGTCCACCAGGCAGTCGGGAGCCGAGGCGCCGGCGGTCAGGCCGAGCGTCTCCACGCCGTCCAGCCAGGCGAAGTCTAGGTCCGACGCGTCGTCCAGCAGGTGCGCCGCCCGCGCCCCGGCCCGAAGCGCGACCTCCACCAGCCGCCTGGAGTTGGACGAGGTCGAGGAGCCCACCACAAGCAGCACGTCGCAGGCCGCCGCGACCGTCTTGACCGCCTCCTGCCGATTGGTGGTGGCGTAGCAGATGTCCTTGCCGTGCGGCCCGGCGATGCCCGGAAAGCGGCGGCGCAGCACCTCGACCACGTCGTGGGTGTCGTCCACCGAAAGCGTGGTCTGGGTGATGAAGGCGAGGCTCTGAGGATCGCGGGGCTCGAACGCCTCCGCGTCCGCCGTCGACTCCACCAGCGTGATCGAGCCGGGGGGGAGCTGGCCGAGCGTGCCGACCACCTCGATGTGGCCGGCGTGCCCGATCAGCACCAGCTCGCGCCCGGCCGCGAAGTGGCGCTCGGCGTCGAGGTGCACCTTGGACACCAGCGGGCAGGTGGCGTCGAGGAAGAACATCCCCCGCTCGCGGGCGTCGGCCGGCACGTGCTTGGGCACCCCGTGCGCGGAGAAGACCACCGGCCGATCGTCGGGGCACTCCTCCAGCTCCTCCACGAAGACGGCGCCCTGGCGCTTCAGCCGGTCCACGACGAAGCGGTTGTGGACGATCTCGTGGCGGACGTAGACGGGGGCGCCGTACTTCTGCAGCGCGCGCTCCACGATCTGGACGGCCCGGTCGACGCCGGCGCAGAAGCCGCGGGGTCGCGCCATGAGCACCCGCAACGGCCGACGCGCGACCGCTGGCGTCGGCGTGGGACGATCGGGCGCGACAGCCTCCATCGCCGCAATCTAGGCGTATCGCGCAGACCCCGCCAGCGCCCGCGCGTGACGGTTGAGCGAACGGATGCGACCCTTGCGCGGGGGCCTCGAACGCGTTGCGGTCCGCTCCGCGCAGGCTTAGATGGGGGGCAGGGCTGGACGATCCGGCCTGCGCGCCTCGCGCCCGAGTCTCGCCCGGCGTCAGGCCCGCAGCCTCGATCCGGCGTGAGCAGAGAGTCCGGACTTCGCCCCATGCGTCCAGTGCTGTCCCTCGTCTTCGTGGCCGCCCTCGCCGGCGCCGCGGCCCCCGCCGTCCACGCCTTCGCCCAGTCCTCCAAGGACGCGGAGGACGACGCGCGCCGCCACGCGCAGGAGGAGCAGGACCGCAAGAAGAAGCAGAAGGACAAGGACTGGAACCTCTCCACCCAGCCCCTGCCCGCGGTGAACGCGGCCGGCCCCTGCCCGTTCGTGAAGGTGCTCTACGACGCCAGCCGCTACGTCGAGATGAAGGAGGGCAAGGAGAGCGCCTCAGCGGTCGGCTTCACCGGCGAGGTTCAGAACGTCAACGCCGAGTGTCGCTACAAGGGCGACGATCCGATCACGGTGAAGCTCGCCGTCAACTTCGAGGTGGGCCGCGGACCCGAGGCGATCGGGCGGGTGAAGGATTACCACTACTGGGTGGCGGTCACCGCGCGGAACCAGTTCGTGCTGGCCAAGCAGGAGTTCACCCTGCCGGTCGAGTTCGCACCGGGCGTCGAGCGCATGGCGGTGACGCAGAACGTGCAGGAGATCACGATCCCCCGCGCCGACGCCAAGATCAACGGCTCCAACTTCGAGGTTCTGGTCGGGTTCGACGTGACGCCCGGGATGGCCGAGTTCAACCGCCTGGGCAAGCGCTTCAAGGTCAACGCGGGCGCGCCCACCGAGGTGGCGGCCGCAGCGCCTCCGGCCGCCGCTCCCGCCCCCAAGTAGCGAGACGCGCATGAGCGACCTCAAGGGCCGCCTGGCCGAGGCGGCCGGGGCCGCCTTCTCGGCCGAAGGTCTGGACGCGGCCTTGGGCCGCGTGAGCGTCTCCGACCGGCCGGACCTCGCCGACTTCCAGACCAACGGCGCCCTTGCCGCCGCCCAAATCCTAAAAAAGGACGGGGCCGCGAAGGCCAACCCGCGCGAGATCGCGGGCCGCGTGGCGGAGCGCCTCCGGGCCTCTCCGCTGGTGGAGAGCGTGGAGGTCGCGGGACCGGGCTTCGTGAACCTGCGCGTGACCGACGCGGCGCTCGCGGAACGGGCGCAGGCGATCGCCGACGACCCCGCCGCCGGGCTCGAGCCGGTCTGCGCGCCCCGCCGGGTGGTGGTGGACTACGCCGGACCCAACGTCGCCAAGCCCATGCACGTCGGCCATCTGCGCGCCTCCATCATCGGGGA
>CAZZZR010000030.1:0-16661 GCA_964658605.1 uncultured Caulobacter sp.
CTCTCCGCTGCGAAGAGCGCCGCGCCGGCCTCGGCCGCCTCGCGCCGGGTGCGGGCCAGCGCCTTGGCCTGGACCGACAGCGCCTGCGCCCGACGCTGCAGCTCGGGCGCGATCGCCCGCATGAGGATCGCCGCCCGCGCCGCATCCCGCGCCCGCTGCGGCGAGACCAGCAGCGCCGGCGGCGGGTCGCGCCGCCACATCTCCAGCGCCGAGAGCAGGCGCAGCAGGCTCGTGCGGTTGGCGCCGATCTTCGCCGCCAGCGCCGCCTCGCGCGCGTTGAGCGCCGCCAGCCGCGCCCGCTCGGCCGCGAAGTCGCCGGCGTCCGCCGGAAGGGCGGTCAGGAGGAGCAGGCAGGCGAGGAGGGCTCGGCGCATGGACGCCCCACTCTTAGCGCGACGGCGCCTGCGCCGCAGCGCCGTTTGCCGTGCGGCGCAGCTTGGCGCATCCTGCCTCCATGCGGCGGCTCAATCCCGGCCCGGCCTGGGCCCCCGACCTCCTGAAGTCCAAGATCTACGAACAGTTGCTGTTCGAGATCGTGCTGGGAGACCTGCCGCCCGGCGCGGTGCTGGAGGAGGGAGCGCTGGCCGAGCGCTCCGGCGGTGGCCTGGCCGGCGTGCGGGACGCCTTGAACCGGCTGGCGCTGGAGGGCTTCGTGGTGCGGCGCGCCCGGGTCGGCACCACCGTGGCGCCCCTCGATGTGGCCGAGATCGAGGAGGCGTTCGAGGTCCGCCGCCTGATGGAAGGCCGCTCCGCCGCCCTGGCCGCCCGCAACGCCACCGTGGAGGAGGCGCAGGACCTCTACGCCGCCTTCGAAGGCGCGGAGGCCGCCGTGGAGCGGCGGGACGTACGCGCCCTCATCGCCATGGACCGCACCTTCCACCGCCGCCTGGCCTGGGCGACCCACAACGCCGTCCTCGCCCGCTACCTCGTGGTGCTGCAGGACGTGGCGGCCCGCTGGTGGGTGTTCGCCCTGCGCGAGGAGCCGGCCGCCGAGCAGCTGGCCGACATCGCCCTGCACCGCGACCTCGCCCGCGCCATCCAGGACGGCGACGCGGCGGAGGCGGAAGCCGCGATGGCGCGGCTGATCGGCGACCCGCCCAGCCTCTCGCCCGTCTCGCCGCCCACCGCGCTCGCGGGCGCCTAGGCGCGGGTCAGGGGGACGGTCCGAAGGCCGCGCTTGGTGGGCGGCGGCCGAGGCTCTAGGCTCCGCCGCGTGCGGGGAGACCGATGGCGATCACGGCGGACGACATTCTGGACCTGATCGCCGACGAGGCGCGGGTGGAGCGCGCCGCGCTCGATCCCGCGGCCACGCTGGAGAGCCTGGGCGTCGCCTCGCTCGACATGATCAGCGTCCTGTTCTCGCTCGAGGACCGCTTCGCCCTGGTGGTCGAGACCGAGGACGTGCAGGACGCCAAGACGCTCGGCGACGTCCTCGGGATCGTGCTCGCCAAGGCGGCCGCGGAAGGCAAGTAGGCATGGACAGGCGCGTCGCCGTCACCGGCTGGGGCTGCGTCTCAGGCCTCGGCCAGGGGGTGGCGCCTACGTGGGAGGCGCTGCTCGCCGGGCGCGGCGCCATCCGTCCCATCGCGCGGCGCGTGCTCGACGATCCGGAGCTCGCCTACGCCGGCCCCGCCGCGCCCGCCGTCGATCTCGACCCGACGCCCCTGCAGGCCAAGCTGGGCCCCCGCCCGCTGGCCGGGCTCGATCCCCACGCCGCCTTCGCCCTGATCGCCACGCACGAGGCGCTGACACAGGCGGGGCTGGTCGACCATCCGGTGCTGGAGGAGCGCACGGCCGTGGTCTACGGCGGCGGCTCCGGCGGCAACGCCACCACGGAGGAGGGCTACGGCCGGCTGTTCGTCAAGCGGAGCCTCAACGTCCACCCCCAGACCGTGCCGCGTCAGATGATCAGCGCGCCGTCGAGCGTCATCTCCATGAGCTACGGCCTGCGCGGCACGGTGTTCAGCCTGGCCAGCGCCTGCGCCTCCTCCGCCCACGCGGTGATGGAGGCGATGCACATGATCCGGGCCGGCCGCGCGCAGGTGGCCGTCACCGGCGGCACGGAAGCGGCGCTCACCTACGGCTCCTGGACCGCCTGGGCGGCGCTCAAGGCCATGGCGCCCGACGCCTGCCGCCCCTTCTCCATCGATCGCAAGGGCATGGTGCTGGGAGAGGGCGCCGCCACCCTGGTGCTGGAGGACTGGGAGCACGCCCGCGCCCGCGGGGCCGAAATACTCGCGGAGGTGACCGGCGCCGCGGCGACGTCCGACGCGCACCACATCACGGCGCCGGACGGGCGCGGCGCGGCGCGCGCGCTGCGGCTCGCACATGAGGATGCGGGCCTTCCCTTGGACACGCCGCTCCTGATCTCCGCCCATGGCACGGGGACCGTCCTCAACGACCGGACGGAGGCCGCGGCGATGCGGGAGGTGTACGGCCCAGCGCTGGACGCCTCGCTCGTGATCGCCACCAAGAGCGCGCACGGCCACCTGATCGGCGCGGGCGGCGCGCTGGAGTTCATCGCAGGCCTGATCGCCCTGCGGGAGGGTGCGGCGCCGCCGACGCTCGGCTGGCTGGGGCCGGATCCGGAGTGCGACGTGCCCCTGGTGCTGGAGCCGCGGGAGCATCAGGCGCAGGCGCTGGTCTCCAACGCCTTCGCCTTCGGCGGCCTGAACGCCGTGCTGGTGGGCCGGCGCGTCTAGAGCGCGGCCGACGCTACTCCCGCAGGCGCCGCGTCAGCGTCTCGACATCGGCGGCCAGCGAGGCGTCCTCGGCGCGGAGCTTCTCGATCTGGCGCACCGCGTGCAGCACGGTCGTGTGGTCGCGGTTGCCGAAGCGGCGGCCGATGTCCGGATAGCTGCGCGTGGTCAACGCCTTGGCCAGCGACATGGCCACCTGGCGCGGGCGGGCGATGGCGCGGGTGCGCTTGGGGCTGAGCAGGTCAGCCTGCTTGAGGCCGTAGTGTTCGCAGACCAGCTTCTGGATCTCGTCCACCGTCACCTTGCGCTCGCCCCCCTTCAGGTGCGGGCGAAGCAGGGTCGCGGCCTCGTCGGCCTTCAGCTCCGGCAGGCGGCCGGAGGCGCGGGCCACGATGGTGTTGATCCCGCCCTCGAGCTCTCGGATCGAGCCGGGGAAGCGGTCGGCCAGGAGCTGCAACACCTCGCCGCGGGCGCGGCCGTCGAAGCCCAGCTGGTCGCCCAGCGCCTTGAACCGCGTCTCAGCGAAGCGCAGGCGCAGGCCCGCGTCGGCGTTCTCGATGCCGCACACCAGTCCCGCGCACAGGTGCGAGCGCAGCCGGGGGTCGACCTCGGTCAGGGCCGAGGGCGGCCGGTCGGCGGAGACCACCACGCGCTTGCCCTCCCCCATCAGCGACGCCAGCGTGTGGAACAGCTCCTCCTGGCTGCCCTTCTTGCCGCCCAGGATGTGGATGTCGTCGATCAGGAGCAGGTCGGCGCGGCGCAGCTCGTCCTTGAAGGCCGGGCCCGTGCGCTCCATCACCGCCCTTACAAAGGCGGACACGAAGCCGTCGCCGGTCATGTAGAGCACCCGCGCCTCGGGCCGCTGCGCTTGCGCTTCGTGCGCGATTGCGCTGAGCAGGTGCGTCTTTCCGAAGCCGTAGGCGCTGTGGAACACGACGGGGTTGAACGCCTGCGCCGACCAGCCTGCGACCTGGCGGGCGACCGACAGGGCGAACTCGTTGGTGGGGCTCGCCACGAAGCTCGCGAAGGTGTGCCGCGCCTGCAGCACGCCCGCCGCCCGCGAGGGTTCGGCGCCCTCCCGGACCGGGACGCTCGCTCCTTCGAGCGCGGCAAGGCGCAGGACGGGAGTGGACGCGACCGGAGCCGGCGTCGGTGCGGCCGCCACCCGGGCCGGCTGGGGAGCCGAGACGCCTTCCTCGCTCTCGAATTCCTGGCGGGAGCGCAGGTCCAAGGCGCGGCGCTGGGGGTCGTGCTGACCCCAGACCTCCTTGACCCGAGGCCAGCAGTTGCGCCGCAGCCAGTCGCGGGCGAAGCCGGTGGGCGTCACGAGCACGAGGCCGCCGGCTTGCCGACGGCGCAGGTGCGCCGGCGCGAGGTAGGAGCCGAAGGCCGCGTCGCCCAGCTCGCCCCGCAACGCCGCGCACGCGCGCGTCCAGACCGCGCCTTCGCCGTTCGCGCCTTCGGTCACGTCCACCTCGCCTTCCCCTCTCGCCAGCCCCAGCATCGCCGCGCTCCTGCCTTCGCGCATCCCCATGCGCTCCTCGCCGTCCACCGGGCACGGCTTTCCCATGCGGGGACCAAGGGGGTCTCCGTCGGGCCGTCCGAGTTGCGGTGAAGGTCGTCTCGAAGCTTCAGACTAGCCGGGCGCCGGGGTCGGTCAACGGCGATTCGACGGCCTCGCAAGCGATAAATCGTTTGACTCGCGCAAGGCCCTTTCAGGCCTGAGGTTTCAAATCGGTGACGCCCCCTGCGACAGATCGCTCACACATTTGCGACACTGCAGGCACCAAAAAGCCGCAGGCGCGGGCGGCGCCTACGGCTTTGCTTTGACTAGGAAATCCCTGCCCGCGGCGGCAGGTCGCGCCCCGCGGGGCCTTGTCAGGCGGCTGAGAACTTGCGCAGGCGCGCCGCCAAACGCGACACTTTTCGGGCACCGGTGTTCTTGTGGACGACGCCCTTGGACACGGCCCGCATCAGCTCGGATTGCGCCTCGATGAAGGCGGCCTTGGCGGCCTGCCCGTCCTCACCCTTCAGCGCGTCCTCGAACTTGCGTAGGAAGGTGCGCACGCGCGAACGGCGGGCGCGGTTGACTTCGGTGCGGCGCTCGATCTTGCGGATCGCCTTCTTGGCGCCGGGCGTGTTGGCCATGAAGCTGTCTCTTGTCAGGGTTCGGTCGCCGCGCGCACGGGCGGCGGAAATCGGGGAGGCGCGGATATACTGAGATCGCGGCCCTCGGTCAACGCGCGCCGCCGTGAGCCGCTCAGCGGCGGGCAGGCGCGCGCAGCGGGCCTTCGTAGCCGGTGAGCCGCCACACGCCGCCCTCGTCGTTGAAGTCGAACACGCAGGGGCCGCCGCGCGTGGTCGAGACGCAGGCGCGCCCGGCCCCGAGCGAACGCACCAGCGCCGCGATCGCCAGCGGTCCCGGCACGGGGGCCGCGGGGTCGTAGCCGAGGCGCAGCGCTTCGGCGCGGAACACGTCGGGCCGCACGAAGGCGTCGACCGCCACGTCCACCAGCGGCGCGGCGAGAATTGCGCCCGCCGACGCCAGCCCGGGCCCCTGCGGCTCGCTCCCGGCGGCGTAGGCGATGAGCCGCGAACGCAGCTGCGTCTTCAGCGCCGGGCGATCGACATGCGCCTCGAACGCCGCCCGGTCGCCGTCCCGCACAGCCAGCAGGAAGGCGTGCACGTCTTCCGCGGCGGAGTAGCGTGGCACGCCCGCACATCCGGTGAGCAGGGCCGCGACGCCGCAAAGCCCGATGAGCCCGCGCTTCATGACGAAATCCATTCCGTTCCCGCGCCGCCCGACTATATAGTGCTTGGATGACCGCCCGGCCGAAAGGCCGGGCGCCGCCGTTTCGGCCGCGTCCCTTCGCGAGGGGCGGCCGGCGCGGCGCCGACAAGAACGCCAGGGACGAACCCTTCCGATGACCGAGATCCTGTACCCCAAGGCCACCGCCGTTTGGCTGGTCGACAACACCTCGCTCACCTTCGAGCAGATCGGCGCCTTCTGCGGCCTGCACCCGCTCGAGGTCAACGGCATCGCCGACGGCGAGGTGGCGCGCGACATCCGCGGCGCCGATCCCATCGCCAACGGCCAGCTCACCCGCGAGGAGCTGGACCGGGCCGCCAAGGACCCCGCTTACCGCATGGTCGCCCAGGCCAGCCGCCACGCCGAGCTCCTGAAGCCGCAGAAGAAGGCGCCGCGCTACACGCCCGTCTCGCGCCGGCAGGACCGGCCCGACGCCATCGCCTGGTTCATTAAGAACCATCCCGAGGTGACGGACGCGCAGATCTCCAAGCTCCTCGGCACCACCAAGGCTACGATCGACGCCATCCGCACCCGCGCGCACTGGAACGCGGCCAACATCAAGCCGACCGACCCCGTGACGCTGGGCTTGGTCAGCCAGATGGAGCTGGACGCGATCGTGCGCGTCGCCGCCGACAAGAAGGCCAAGGACGACGCCAAGGCGGGCATCGTCCCCGAAGGTCCCACGCTCCGGTCGGCCGACGAGCTCGAATCCGCCTCGGCGGACGACCAGGCCTACTGAACCATGGCGGCGGACGACGAACCGCCGCCGCCGGGCCCCGCGCCGGGCAAGCCCCTGCCCGCGGCGGCGCGCCGTGCGCTCGAGGAGGCCGCCGCACGCCGCGCACAGGCCGCCGCTGCTCTTCCGCCTGAGGAGGGCGGACCGGCCGGTCTGGAGCCGACGCGGTTCGGCGACTGGGAGCGCAAGGGGATCGCCGTCGACTTCTGAACGTGCGGCTAGGGCGCCTGCACCGCGTCGAGCAGGAACTGGCGCACGACGTCCGGCCGCTCCATCGGCAGGAAGTGGCTGGAGCCCGGCACGGTCTTCACCTTGGCGTAGCGCTTGAGCGTCGCCGGGTCGGCGCGGCAGGTCGAGCCGTGCTCGGCCTTCAGGATGGTGATCGGCAGGCCGACGACGGCCAGCGCCCGGTAGGGATCGGCGCCCTGCGCGGCGAAGTTGGCGGCCTCCCAGGCCGGCGCGCAAGCCAGTTCGACGCCGCCCGCCCCACGGTCGCGGAAACCGCCCTCGACATAGTCGGCCACCGATTGCGCGGGCCAGCTCTTGAAGGCGCCGCGACCCGCGTAGGCCGCCAGCGCCGCCTCGCGGCTTTCGAACACCGCTCGGCGCGCGTCCGCTCGACGCGCGAGGGGGAAACGTCGGCGCAGCAGCTTCGCCGCCCAGGGCAGCTTGCCGTAGAGCACGGCGATCCGTGGCAGAAGCACGGGTTCGAACAGAACCAGCCGCCTCGCGCGGCCAGGCGCGCGCGCCGCGGCCAGCAGCATCGATGTCGCCCCCATGGAATGTCCGGCCAGGACCGGCGGCCGCCGCGCTTCGATCCCGGCCAGCAGCACGCCGAGGTCCTTGGCGTACACGTCCCAGCCGCGATGGCGGTCGGCGTCTGTCGGCAGGGTGGAGGCGCCGTGGCCGCGCAGGTCGACGGCCAGGATACGCACGTCGGCGGCGAGCGGCTGCAGGATGGACCGATAGGTCTGGGCGTTGAAGCCGTTCGCGTGGGCGAAGACGACGTCCACTCCGCGCGCGGGATCGCCGAAGTCGAGCATCGACATCTCGCCGTCGGGCAGGCGGACGGCGGTTCGGCGAGGCTCCGCAAGCGTCACAGGGGGCATCGGGGCTCCGGCGGTCGCCGCTGATTACGCGGTCGGTCGCAGGCGGCGCAACGCTGACGCCGCGTCAGGCTTCCCTCGCGCCGCCGCAGGCCTATCGTGGGGCGCCAGGAGGCCCGCCATGAACGCCGTCACCCCGACCACTCCCGCCGCCGAAACCTCGGCGCCCTCGACCTGTCTTGCGCTCTCCATCGATGGCGGCGTCGCGCACCTGCGGCTGAACCGGCCCGACGCGCTGAACGCCATGAACCGCGCCTTCTGGAACGAGCTGCCCGCGATCGTGCAGGACCTGGACGACCACGCCCGCTGCCGGGTGCTGGTGATCTCGTCCACCGGCAAGCACTTCTCCGCGGGCATGGACCTGTCGGTCTTCACCGACGGCGAGGGGATCGCCGCCCAGGTGAACGGCGGCGGCGATCGCGCGACGCTGATGGAGGCGTTCCGCCACCACGTCCTGCACCTGCAGGAGACGTTCAGCGTGCTGGAGCGGGCGCGCTTTCCGGTAATCGCGGCGGTCCAGGGCGGCTGCATCGGCGGCGCGGTGGACTTCACCAGCGCCTGCGACATCCGCTACGCGAGCGCCGACGCCTTCTTCCAGATCCAGGAGATCAACATCGGCATGACCGCCGACGTCGGCACCTTCCCGCGCCTTTGCAAGCTGATGCCCGATGGGATGGTGCGCGAGCTGGCCTACACCGGCCGCCGCCTGCCCGCCGCCGAGGCGCTGCGGCTGGGGCTGGTGAACGCGGTGCTGGAGACTCCGGAAGCCGCCGTCGAGCACGCATTGACGGCCGCGCGCGAAATCGCGGCCAAGGCGCCGGTGGCGGTGACGGGCTCCAAGCGCATGATCACGTACGCCCGCGACCACGCCACGGCCGATGCGCTCGACTACATCGCCACCTGGCAGACCGGGATGCTCTCCTCCGAGCACATGATGGAGGCGCTGCAGGCGCGCATGCAGAAGCGCGACCCGACCTTCCCCGACCTCGCGCCGCTGCGGAAGCGCATGTAGCCGCCGCGCGCGGGGGGCGGGATGCAGCGGGCGGCGCGGACGTGGGGCCTGTGGCTCTGCCTGGCGCTCGGCGTGGCGCTGGCCGCATGGGCCGTCCGCGTGCGCGACCCGGCGCCCGCCGACGCGCCGTCCACCGACTTCTCCGCGGCCCGGGCCATGGCCGACGTGCGCCGCGTCGGAGCCGAACCGCATCCGATCGGCTCGGCCGCCGACGACAGGGTGCGCGCGGCCCTGCTGCCGAGGATGGCGGCGCTAGGCCTCGATCCGCAGGTCCGCGAGGGCGTCGGGCTCGACCTGTCCAAATGGGCCCCCCACCGGCTCGCCGCCGGAGAGGTGCGAAACCTGGAAGGCGTGATCCCGGGGCGCGACCGCACGGCCCCGGCGCTGCTGCTCATGGCGCACTACGACAGCGTGCCGAACTCGCCGGGCGCCGCCGACGACGGGGCGGGCGTGGCGGCCGCACTGGAGATCGCGCGCCTGCTCAAGGCGACGGGCCCCCACGCCCGCGACGTGATCGTGCTGCTGACCGACGGCGAGGAGTCCGGCCTGCTCGGCGCGGAGGCCTTCTTCCGCGAGGACCCCTGGGCGCGTCGCGTCGGCGCGGTGGTCAACCTGGAGGCGCGAGGCGACGCCGGCCGCACCGCGATGTTCGAGACGGGGCCTGGGAACGCCGAGACGATCCGCCTCTACGCCGCCGCCGCGCAAGCGCCGTTCGCCAACTCGCTCACCGGATTCCTGTACCACCAGCTTCCCAACGACACCGACTTCACCCAGGCCTACCGGCGCCGCCTGCCGGGCCTGAACTTCGCCTTCACCGGCGACCAGCTCGCCTACCACACGCCCCTGGCGACGCCCGACCACCTGTCGCAGCAGAGCCTGCAGCACATGGGCGACCAGGCCGCGCCCGCGGCGCTGGCCCTGGCCGACGCACCGCGCCTGCCCGCCCGTACGGCCGACCTCGCCTATTTCGACGTGCTGGCCGTCGCGCTCGTCGCCTACCCGCCCGGATGGGGCTGGGTGGTGACGCTGGCGGGCGCGCTTCTGCTCGGCGCGGCCTTCGTGGGGGCGCGCCGGTGGGACGGAGACCAGCCGCGGCCGACCCTCGGCGGCGTGGCGAGAGGAGCCGCGGCGGCCTTCACCGCGGCGCTGGCCGCCGCGCTCGTCACGCATGTGGCGGGGCGTTGGCTGGACGGCGGCGGCTATGTCGCGGGCTACGGGCTCTACCGCGCGGTCGGCCTCCTGTTCGCGGGGGTGGTGCTGCTGGTGCTCGGCGCCGCCCTGGGCGTGACGGCGGTCTCGGCGCGAGGGCTGGGCGCGGGACGGCTGATGGCGGCGACGCTGGCGGCGGCCTTGCTCAGCCTCCCCCGCGGACCGGACCTCGTGACCGGCGGCTTGGCGCTCGCGACCTTGGCCGGCCTCTTCATCCTGCGTCGGCGGCCTTTGGATTTGTGGAGCGCGTGGCTCGGCGCGGCCGTCGCGCTGGGGGTCTTGGCCCTCGTCCTGCAGGCGACGGCGCCGCTTGCGGCTCCCCTGGCGCAGTGGCCCTTCCTGATCGGAGCCGCCGCGGCGACCTGGTGCGCTTGGGCCCCGCGGCGGGCGCGCGCTGCGGCGTTCCTCGCCGCTGGGGCCGCGGCCGTGCTGCTGACGGCGCAGCTCGGCGCGCTGGCCAACGGGCTGTTCACCGCCATCGGTCGCTCGACGCCCGAGGTCGCCGCGCCCTTCGTGCTGCTGCTCCTGCCCGTCCTCCTGCCCTTCGCGCACGCCGCTGCGGCTCGCAGGCGCACGCGGTTCGCGGCGGGGGCGGCGGTGCTGCTGGGCGCTGGGGTGACCGCGGCGGCGGCGTCGGGCCCTCCCACCCCCGCCCGCCCCGCCCTCACCGAGGCGCTCTACGTGGTGGACGCGTCCGGCGCGCAGCGGCGGGTCGCCCCCCTGCCCCGGCTGGACGCCTGGTCGCGCACCGTGCTGGCCCCGCCAAGCGGCCGCCCGGGGCGCGAGACGCTGGAGCCCTTGTTCGCCCACGCGGTCTGGACGGCCCCGGCGACCGCGGTGGCGCCGCCCCCTCCCCGGCTGACCCTGACGCGGCAGGACGGCCGCATGCGCCTCCTCGCGGTCCCCGCAGGCGGGGGCCGGTCGCTGCGCCTCTTCCTGCGCTCGCCCGGCGGGCTGGAGGACGTGCGCGTGCAAGGCCGCCCGAGCCGGATGCGCGGCGCCCCCGGGCGGTGGGCGCTGGTGAGCTTCGACGCGCCGCCGCCGCAGGGCGTCACGGTCGACCTCGCCGCGGGCGCGTTGGAGGTGCAGGCGTTCGAGCAGCGGGACGGTTGGCCCCCCGGAGCCCCGGCGCGAGCCAAGCCGCCGCAGCTGATGGCGTTCGGCGACAGCGACACGACCCTGGTCGGCGCGCGGGCGGCCATCCCCTAGGGGGAGATGCCCAGCGCCTTCGCCCGCTCGGGCAGCTTGGGCGCGAGGGCGCCGGCCGCCGCGACGTCGGCGACGCTCTGCGCCGTCTGGCCGAGCCGAGCCTCGGCGACGCCCCGACCGTAGAGCGACCAGGCGATCTTCGGCTGCAGCTTGAGAGCGGCGTCGTAGTCGGCGATCGCGAGGGCGAACTCTCCGCGCCGCAGGTGCACGAGACCGCGACTGTCCAGGTAGCTCGCCACGCTGGGACGCGCGCGCACCGCCGCGTTGCAGTCGGCCAGCGCCTTGTCCAGCTCGAGCCCGGCCTGGGCTCGCGCCCAGCAGCGGCTGTTGCGCGCGCCCGGCAGGCCCAGGTCGTCGGGATGCACGGCGATCCAGCGGTCGTATTGGGCGATCGCCTCGGGGAAGCGCTGAAGGTCGCTGTAGAGGCCCGCGAAGTCGAGGCGGCCGGCGCCGGGAGACGCCTTGACCGCCGCATCCAGGTCGTCCGCCGCCCCGGCCCGATCGCCTTCCGACAGGCGCAGCTCCGCGCGCAAGGTCAGGGCGTCGACGTCGGCCGGGGCGAGCGCGAGGGCGGCGTCCAGGTCGCCGCGGGCCAGCGCCGGCCGATGCTGCCGCAGGCGCACCCGCGCCCGCTCCAGCAGGTAGGCGGCGCTCTTCGGGTCCAAGGCGACGGCGCGCGCCAGGTCGGCGTCCGCGGCGGCGAGGTCTCCGCGGGCGGCGCTGGCCGCGCCCCGTCGGGCTAGGGCGCCCGCGTCGAGGCCGTCGTCCCCCGATTTCGTGGGCGCTCCGGCGCCGACAGCCGCCGGAGGCGGCGCGCCGGTCTCATCGCCGCCCGTGTGCTTGGAGAGATCGAAAACCGGGCCGCCATTGTAGGTGAAGAACATGAGCCGGCGCGAGGTGGCGACGTAGACGTGGTGCGAGAGGAAGAAGTCCGCTCCGATCAGCATGTCGGTGTCCGGCAGGTCGGAGTCGGCGATCCGCAGCCGCGTGTGGCGCACCTCCTCGCCGCCTATGCCGAAGCTGTCGACGGGCGCCAGCCAACTCCGGAACGTCCTTCGCCCCAGGCCGCCGGAAAACCCGGCCGGCGTCACCCCGGGACCGTCGGTGCGAATGCCGGCGCGGCGGGCGGCCGCGAGCGACAGGACGGAGGTCGGCGCGCCCGTGTCGAAGATCGCCTGCAGCCGCACGCCGTTGACCGTGACGGTCCCGCGCGTATGGGGATCGGCCGCGTCGGCCCACCGCAGCGGCTCCTCGCCCACCGCCTTGCCGCCGGACCAGTAGGCCATGTTCATCGCGTCGCAGTCGTGCGCCTCCATCAGCCGGATGGCGCCGCCGGCGAGGTCGTACTCCACGTCGAAGGCGTGGAGGATGTTCTGTCCGACGACGCCCACGGCGCGCTCTCCGAGGAGGTCGTTGCCGCCCACGAAGAACTCGATGTTGTGGACGGTCTGCCCTGCGATGCCGAAGGTCCTCACCCGGGCGACGCCCACGTCCACGTCGCCGCCCACGCCCCGGATATGCGATCCGGGGGGCAGCGGCCCCTCCTTAAGCTTCAGGCTCTCGGCTCCGGCCTTGGACAGGAGGCTGTAGAAGGCTCCGCTGTCGATCATGAACAGCGCTTGCTGCCCGTCGACCGTGAACGGCACGAGCGGCCGAAGCCCCGCCATGGTGACGGGCAGATCGGGAAGCTTGCTGACCTTGCAGGCCGCCCATCCGGGACCGGCCGCGCCGAAGGCCAGAGCTGCGGTCGCAGCCGCGATCCATGCACGCAGACCCACCGGACGCCTCCCGCACGAGCCGCCACTTAAGCGCGAGCTTGGCCGCGTCTCAAGCGGTCGCGATCACCCGCGGAACGGGTCGCGCATCAGGATGGTGTCGTCGCGCTCGGGGCTGGTGGACAGGAGGGCGACGGGAGCTTCGATCAGTTCCTCGATGCGGCGCACGTACTTGATCGCATTGGCGGGGAGGTCGCGGGAGGAGCGGGCG
This sequence comes from uncultured Caulobacter sp., assembly GCA_964658605.1. GTDB lineage: Bacteria > Pseudomonadota > Alphaproteobacteria > Caulobacterales > Caulobacteraceae > JASLDZ01. Next base: position 12,767 of record CAZZZR010000030.1, read on the forward strand.
CCCGCGGTCGACTCCGGCCAACCCGGCAGCTCCTCGTAGATCGGCTCGATCGCGGCCTGGTCGGTCATGCCGGCGGGCAGGTGGTCGAGCGGCAGTCCGCGCAGGCGGTAGCCGGTGCAGACCTTCAGCGTCTCGAACCCGTCGAGCACGTCGAGCTTGGTCAGCGCGATGCCGTCGATGCCGTTGATGGCCGCGGACTGGCGCACCAGCGCCGCGTCGAACCAGCCGCAGCGGCGCTTGCGGCCGGTGACGGTGCCGAACTCCCGCCCCCGCTCGCCCAGCCGCTGCCCGTCCGCGTCGTGAAGCTCGGTGGGGAAGGGACCGGCGCCGACGCGGGTGGTGTAGGCCTTCACGATCCCCAGCACGAAACCGATCGCGCCCGGGCCGAGGCCCGAGCCCGCCGCGGCCTGCCCGGCCACGACGTTGGAGGAGGTGACGAAGGGGTAGGTCCCGTGGTCGACGTCCAGCAGCGAGCCCTGCGCCCCCTCGAACAGGATGCGCCTGCCCGCCTTGTTGTACTGGTCGAGCACCCTCCAGGCGGGCTTGGCGAAGGGCAGCACCTTGGGCGCGACCGCAAGGAGCTCGTCGATGAGGACGCGGCCGTCCAGCTCCGGCAGGTCGAGCCCCCGCCGAAGCGCCTGGTGGTGGGCGAGCAGCCGCTCGACCTTGAGCTCCAGCGCGGCCCGGTCGGCGAGGTCGGCGACGCGAACGGCGCGGCGGCCGACCTTGTCCTCGTAGGCGGGGCCGATGCCGCGCCCGGTGGTCCCGATGGCGGCCGCGCCCGCCTGCGCCTCCCGCGCGCCGTCCAGGTCGCGGTGCAGGGGCAGGATCAGGCAGGCGTTGTCCGCCAACGTCAGGAGGTCGGGGCCGATCGCGACGCCCTGCTCGGCCACGCGCCCGATCTCGGCCAGGAGCGCCCAGGGATCGACCACCACGCCGTTGCCGATCACGCTCGGCTTGCCCTGCACGACGCCGGACGGCAACAGGCTCAGCTTGTAGACCTTGTCGCCGACGACGAGCGTGTGGCCGGCGTTATGACCGCCCTGGAAGCGGACGACGACGTCGGCGCGGGCCGACAGCCAGTCGACGATCTTGCCCTTCCCCTCGTCGCCCCACTGGGCCCCGACGACGACGACGTTGGCCAAACCCTAGCGAGCCCCGAAGCGGTACACGAGCCGCGCGCCGAAGTTGTCCATGCCCGGGTTGCGCTTACCCAGCAGGGTGGCGTGGCTGTAGTGATCCCACGCGCCCTCGACCGCCCAGTGCTTTGAGATTTCATAGCCGGCGAAGATGTTGGGATTGAACAGCACGTCCGACCCCATCGCCTTGTACTTGCGCTCGATGTCCAGCCGGCTCTGCATCTCCTGCGCGGAGATGCCGGGGTCGAACGGGTTCCTGTAGGCGCGCAGGCCGTCGTCGTAGGTCAGGCCCGCGCCGACGCCCAGATACAGGTTCGGCAGGACCACGTGCTTCCGGAACTCGAAGCCGAAGGTGTAGAAGCTGGAGCGTCCGCTCAGGTTCACCTCGGCCTTGCCGTACCAGTTGGGCTTCAGCCAGCCGAAGTAGGTGTAGCGCTGCGAGCGGACGCCGACCTCGATGTCAGCGGTGCCGTCCTCGTGCGGGCTGCCCACGAAGTTGTCGGCCACGTCGTGGGCGAAGCCGCCGACGTAGGCCTCGGGCGCCTGCTGCGCCTGCGCTCCGGCGGCGGACAGGCCGAGGATCGCGGCGGAGGTGGCGCAGGCGAGCTTCTTCATCGGGAAAGACATCCGCTGCTGACCGAAGACGAACGGCGTCTATACGGGAAGGCGCCGTCCGCCAAGCGCTGCACGGGCGCCTAGAAGGCCAGCGACCGCGCCTCCTTGACGTGCGGCAGCGCCCGCACCTGCGCCAGGAGCGCCTCGTCGAGCTTCTGGTCGACGCCCACCAGCGCGATGGCGTCCCCACCCGAGGCGGTGCGCCCCAGGTTGAAGGTGGCGATGTTGACCCCGGACTGCGCCAGGAGACCGCCCAAGGCCCCGATGAAGCCCGGCTTGTCGAGGTTGTTGACGTAGAGCATGGCCGGCCCGATCGGCGCCTCCAGGTCCATCCCCTTCACCTCGACCACGCGCGGAACGCCGCCGACCACCGAGCCCGCGAAGGCGCGCTGGCCCATGTCGGTGGTGAGCGTGATGCGCACGACGCTGTCGTAGACGGGGGAGAGTTCCTGCCGGCTCTCGCTGACGGCGATCCCCCTCGCCTTCGCCACCTCGGGCGCGGAGACCATGTTGATGTCCGCCAGCATGGGGCGCAGCACCCCCGCGAGCGCCGCCGCCGTCATCGGCCGCGTGTTCAGCCCGGCCACCTCGCCGACGTAGGCGATGTCCACCGCCTTCAGCGTGTCGACCATCTGGCCGGCGAAGCCGCCGAGCTTCTCCGCCAGCGCCACCCACGGCTTCAGCCGCGGCGCCTCCTCGGCGGTGACGGAGGGGCTGTTCAGGGCGTTGGTGACGGCGCCGGTGAGCAGGTAGTCGCTCATCTGCTCGGCCACCTGCAGCGCCACGTTCTCCTGCGCCTCGAGGGTGGAGGCGCCGAGGTGCGGGGTGGCGACGAAGTTGGGCGCGCCGAACAGCGGGTTGTCCTTGGCCGGCTCGCTCGTGAACACGTCGAACGCCGCGCCGCCTACATGCCCGCCGTCGAGCGCCGCGCGAAGGGCCGCCTCGTCCACCAGGCCGCCGCGGGCGCAGTTGACGATGCGCACGCCCTTCTTCGCCTTGGCCAGCGCCTCGGCCGACAGGATGTTGCGGGTCTTGTCGGTGAGCGGGGTGTGCAGGCTGATGAAGTCGGCGCGGGCCAGGAGGTCGTCCAGCTCCACCTTCTCCACCCCGATCTCCAGCGCCCGCTCCGGCGACAGGAAGGGGTCGTAGGCGATCACGCGCATCTTCAGGCCGTTGGCCCGGTCGGCGACGATGGAGCCGATGTTGCCGGCCCCGATCAGGCCCAGCGTCTTGGCGTAGAGCTCGACCCCCATGAACCGGTTCTTCTCCCACTTGCCCGCCTGGGTGGAGGCGTCGGCCGCGGGAAGCTCGCGGGCCAGGGCGAAGATCATGGCGATGGCGTGCTCGGCGGTGGTGATGGAGTTTCCGAACGGGGTGTTCATCACCACGATGCCCTTGGCGGTGGCGGCGGGGATGTCGACGTTGTCGACGCCGATCCCCGCACGGCCGATCACCTTCAGCTTGGAGGCGGCGGCGATCACGTCCTTGTCGGCCTTGGTGGCGCTGCGGACGGCCAGGCCGTCGTAGTCGCCGATGATCTTGAGCAGTTCGTCCTTGGAGAGGCCCGTCTTGATATCGGCCTCGACCCCCCGCTCCTTGAAGATCTGGACGGCGGCGGGGGAGAGTTTGTCGGCGATGAGGACGCGGGGCATGGAAGGGATCCTGTGATCTTGGATGTCATCCCGGCCGCAGCGGAGCGGAGCGCCGGGACCCAGGGGCGACGGAGGCGCGCATGGTCCTGGGTCCCGGATCGGCTGCGCCGTCCGGGATGACAGGGATGGGGTTCAGGCGGCGGCGAGTTCGGCGAGCGTCGCGGCGAAGGCCCAGTCAAGCCAGGGCGTCAGCGCCTCGACGTCCGAGGTCTCCACCGTGGCGCCGCACCAGATGCGAAGGCCCGGAGGCGCGTCGCGGTAGCCGCCGACGTCGAGCGCGGCGCCTTCCTTCTCAAGCTTGGACGCGAGCTTCTTGGCGAAGTCGGCCTGGGCGCCCGCGGGAAGCCGCGTCACCTCTGGCGCGACCACCTTCAGGCAGACGCTGGTGTTGGAGCGGATCGGCTTGGCCGCCAGGAACTCCACCCAGGCGGTCTTCTCCACCCAGCGCTCCAGCGCGGCGAGGTTGGCGTCCGACCGGCGCTGCATCTC
>CAZZZR010000031.1:0-7691 GCA_964658605.1 uncultured Caulobacter sp.
CGGTCGCCACGCCCTCCAGTCGGTCTTCCAGCTCGTCGCTGGCGTGGTGCAGGGCGGCGAGGGTGGCGGCGTCGGGCGTCCATAGCTGGCGCTCGCACGCCTCGATCAGGCGCTTAGCCATGCGCGAGGAGGCGACCGGGTTCAGACCCGACAGGCGGCGACGCATGGCGTCGTCCAGCACGTAGGTTTCGCTGATCTGCTGGTAGATCCAGGGGTCGACCTGGCGGGTGGTGGCCGACCAGCCCAGCGTGGTGGTCACGCCCGCCTCGATTTGGCGCACGCCCTCGTAACCGTGGCTGAGAAGACCCTCGTACCACTTGGGGTTCAGCATGCGGGTGCGGGTCTCCAGCGCGACCTGCTCGCCGAGGGTGCGCACCTTGGCCGCGCCCGAGGTCTGGTCGCCGATGTAGACCGGGGCGTCCGAGCCCCGCGCGCGCTTCACCGCCCGGCTGATGCCGCCCAGCGTGTCGACGTACTGGTCGATGGAGGTGACCCCGAGCTCGACCGACTCGACGTTCTGGTAGGCGAAGTCGACGCCCTTCAGGATAGCGGCGAGCACCGCGGTCTGCTTCACCGCCGCGCCGGTGCGGCCGTAGGCGAAGCCCTTGCGGGCCAGGTAGGTGTCGGCCAATTCGTCCTCGTCGCTCCAGGCGCCCGAGTCGATCAGCTGGTTGACGTTGGCGCCGTAGGCTCCGTCGGCGTTGGAGAAGACGCGCAGCGCGGCGGTCTCGAGGTCGCAGCCCTGCTCGGCCATGTGGGCGAGCGCGTGCTTCCTGATGAAGTTCAGCTCGGCCGGCTCGTCTGCGCTGGCGGCGAGCCAGGCGGCCTCCGCGATCATGCGGGTCTGGAGCGCCAGGAGGTCGCGGAAGATGCCCGAGAGGGTCACCACCACGTCGATCCGCGGCCGACCGAGCTCGACCAGCGGGATCAGCTCGGCGCCGCAGAGCCGGCCGTAGCTGTCGAACCGGGGACGGGCGCCCATCAGCGCCAGCGTCTGGCCGATCGGCGCGCCCTCGCTCTTCAGGTTGTCCGACCCCCACAGCACCATGGCGATGGACTCGGGGGTCGCGCCCGTGTCGGCGCGGTGGCGGTCGAGGACCAGCTTCGCCTGCGCCGCGCCCTCGCGCAGGGCGAAGACGCTGGGGATGTGGAAGGGGTCGAAGCCGTGCAGGTTGCGGCCCGTCGGCAGGATGGCCGGGGTGCGCACCAGGTCGCCGCTGGGCGCCGGGCGGATGTAGCCGCCGTCCAGCGCGTGGACGATGGCGTCCAGCTCGGAGTCCTTGGCCAGGTGGGCGTCGATGGCGGCGAGGTCGGCCAGGGCGGCGATCGCCTCGCGGGTCGGGCGGGGGCCGTCGACGGCGGCGGCGATCTCCGGCGGGGCGCCGCCGACCAGAAGCTGCAGGCTGGCGCGGGAGGGGGCGGCGGTCTCGCGCCCCTCGACCATGGCGGCCAGGAGGTCGACCCGCTCCTCGGGCGAGGCGCCCTGCCCCACCACGTGCAGGCCGTGCGGGATCAGCGCCTGCTCCAGCTCGAACACCTGCTCGGCCAGGGCCGGGATGGCGCGGTCGGAGGCGCCGGGCAGGTCGAGCGCCGCCGCCTGCTCGCGGATCAGGACGCTAAGGGCCGGCCGCTCGGCGGCGTCGGGCGCCGAGGAACGCCAGCGCTGGATCGAGGACTTCAGCTCGACCAGACCCTTGTAGAGCCCCGCCTTGGCGATCGGCGGCGTCAGGTAGCTGATGAGCGTCGCGCCGGACCGGCGGCGGGCGAGCGCGCCTTCCGACGGGTTGTTGGCGGCGTAGAGGTAGAGGTTGGGCAGGTCGCCGATCAGCCGCTCCGGCCAGTCGTTCCCGCTGAGGCCCGCCTGCTTTCCGGGCATGAACTCCAGGGCGCCGTGGGTGCCGAAGTGCAGCACCGCGTCGGCGTCGAAGTCCTCGCGTAGGTAGCGGTAGAAGGCGCTGAAGGCGTGGGTCGGCGCGAACCCCTTCTCGAACAGGAGGCGCATCGGGTCGCCCTCGTAGCCGAAGCCCGGCTGCAGCCCGACCAGCACGTTCCCGAACGTCTCGCCGAGCACGAAGATGGAGGAGCCGTTGCTCAGCACCTTGCCGGGGGCCGGGCCCCACTGGCCTTCGATCTCGGCCAGATGGCGCTCGCGGCGGACGTGGTCGTCGGCGGGGATGCGGGCGACGACGTTGGCGTCGGTGCCGAAGCGGGCGGCGTTGCCCTCGATCAGGCGGGTGCGCAGGGCCTCGACCGTGGGCGGAACCTCGACGTCGTAGCCCTCGGCCTTCAGCCGGGTCAGGGTGTTGTGCAGCGAGGCGAAGACCGAGAGGAACGCCGCCGAACCCACCGCGCCCGAGTTCGGCGGGAAGTTGAAGAGCACGATCGCGACCTTGCGGTCCGCGCGGGCGGTGCGGCGTTGGCGGGCCATGCGGGCGACCTTGGCGGCCAGCGCCTGCGCACGCTCGGGGCAGGACTGCATGCGCGGGGCCGAGGCGGCGGCCTCGAAGTGGCAGCGGCGGCCACAGCCCTGGCAGGGCGCCGACCCGTCCGCCCGGCCGCCGAACACGACGGGAGCGACCGCGCCGTCCAGCTCGGGGATGGCCAGCATGATGGTGGCCTCGATGGGCATCAGGCCCGCCGACGAGGCGCCCCAGGTCTCCAGCGTCTGGAACTCTAGAGGCTGGGCCGAGACGTAGGGCACGTCGAGCGTCGCCAGCACCTCTTCGGCGGCGGCGGCGTCGTTGTAGGCGGGGCCGCCCACCAGCGAGAAGCCGGAGAGCGAGACCACCACGTCCACCGTGGCGCGCCCGTCCTTCATGAAATAGCGCTCGATCGCCGGACGCGCGTCGAGGCCGGAGGCGAAGGCCGGGATCACCTTCAGGCCCTTGGCCTCCATGGCGGCGATCACGCCGTCGTAGTGGCCCGCGTCCTCGGCCAGCACGTAGGAGCGCAGCACCAGCACGCCCACCGTTCCGACCGCGGCGCCCATGGGCCTGGCGATCATCGGAGGCAGCGCCTCGAGCGTCTCCACGATCCGGCTGGGCGCGCGGGGGTGGTAGAGGCCGACGTCAGGGTATGAGCGCGGCGCCTTGGACTCGACCTTGCCGCGCAGGACGCGCCTGGGGCCGTCGGCGTAGCGGCCGACCAGGAAGCGGACCATGTCGGCCACGTTGTCCTGCGACCCCGACAGCCAGTACTGCATGGTCAGGAAGTAGGCGCGCAGGTCCTGCGCCGGGCCGGGGATGAAGCGGAGCAGCTTGGGCAGGCGGCGCAACATCGCCATCTGGCCCGCGCCGGAGCTCTTGCCCTTGGCCTTGGAGCCGCGCAGGCGCTTCAGCATGGCGATCGGACCCTTGTCCGACCCGTCCATCCGCAACGGCCCGAGCCGCGTCAGCTTGACGACCTCGCCCGCCGACATGACGCCGACCATGGCGTCGCAGTGCTCGCGCCGCGCCTCCAGCGCCGGCAGCACCGAGCGAACGTGGTCCTCCATGAACAGCATGGTGGAGATGACGATGTCGCCGCGGCCGATGTCGTCGATGCAGCGGGCCAGGGAGGCGCGGTCCTCGGCCCAGTCGACGGCGGCGTGCAGGGTGAGCGAGAGACCCGGGATGTCGCGGCGCAGGGCGTCGCCGGCGCGGTCGAAGACCCCGCTCAGGTGCTTGTCCAGCGTGACCACCACCACGCGCACGGGCGTGACGCCCGGAGCGGACACGGTCGTGTCGCTAGCGCGAGAAGTGGCTACGAGCGTCATAAAGGGTCTCGATGTGGATCTGGGCTAGCCCATGGGTTGCGGCGAAGGCCTCGGTGTTGCGGCGCGCCTTTCCGCGCACGAAGAAGGGGATCTTGGAGAGCTCGGCCTGGGCCTCGTCGGTCCAGACGATGGGGACGGAACCGGCCGGCTCGGCGGCCGCAGGCTGCGGCGCGGGGGGCGCTTCGCTGTGGCCGCCGAGATGGGAGGGCCCGGCGGCGTCGTTGAACTCGAAGTCGTCGCGGAACATGGCCAGGAGGTGCTCCTCCAGCCCCATGACGAGGGGGTGCACCCAGGTGTCGAAGATCACGTTGGCGCCCTCGAACCCCATCTGGGGCGAGTGGCGGGCGGGAAAGTCCTGCACGTGCACGGGGGCCGAGATCACCGCGCAGGCGATGCGCAGGCGCTTGGCGATGTGGCGTTCCATCTGGGTGCCGAGCACCAGCTCCGGCTGCGCCTCGGCGATGGCGCGCTCGACCTCCAGATAGTCGTCGGTGATCAGGGCGGTGAGGCCGTAGGTCTCGGCGGCGGCGCGAACCTCGCGGGCGAACTCGCGGTTGTAGGCGCCAAGGCCCACCACCTCGAAGCCGAGCTCCTGCGACGCGATGCGGGCGGCGGCGATGGCGCGGTTGGCCTCCCCGAACACGAAGACCCGCTTGTTGGTGAGGTAGTTGGAGTCCACCGACCGCGACCACCAGCCGGAGCGCGACGAGGGGTCGTTGAGCGCCGGCGCGGGATCGACGCCCGCCAGCGCCGCGACCTCTTCGATCCACTCGCGGGTGGCGAGGAGGCCCACGGGGGCGGTCTTCACCTGCGGCTGGCGGTGGGTCTTCTCCAGCCAGGTCGCGGCGACGCCGGCGATCTCGGGATAGAGCACGACGTTGAAGTCGGCGTCGGGCAGGCGTTGCAGGTCGGCGGGGGTCGCGCCCCAAGGGGCGGTGACGTTCACGTGGACGCCCAGGAGCGCCAGCAGGCGCTTGATCTCCACCACGTCATCGCGGTGGCGAAAGCCCAGCGCCGTGGGGCCGAGGATGTTGCAGGAGGGGCGGGCCTTGGCGGAGCGCTCGGCAGCGGGGCCGCTGAGGGTCTTCACCAGCTGGAAGAAGGTCTCCGCCGCGCCCCAGCTCTCCTTCTTCTGGTAGCTGGGCAGGTCGAGCGGGATGACCGGGATCGGCAGGGCGAGCGCGCGGGCCAGGCCGCCCGGGTCGTCCTGGATCAGCTCGGCGGTGCAGGAGGCGCCGACGATCATCGCCTGCGGCTGGAAGCGCTCGTAGGCGTCGCGGGCGGAGGCCTTGAAGAGGTCGGCGGTGTCCGAGCCGAGGTCGCGGGCCTGGAAGGTGGTGTAGGTCACCGGCGGGCGACGGTCCCGCCGCTCGATCATGGTGAAGAGCAGGTCCGCGTAGGTGTCGCCCTGCGGGGCGTGGAGCACGTAGTGCAGCCCTTCCATGGCGGTGGCGATCCGCATCGCGCCGACGTGCGGCGGTCCTTCATAGGTCCAGACCGCGAGCTTCATGCCGCGCCCCCCAGGAGCGCCCGGCGAATCAGCGGGCGGGCGAACAGGCCCGCGAGGTCGCCCGCCTGGTCGAAGCCGTGGACCGGCGAGAACACCAGCTCGATCGACCACTTGGTGGCGATGCCCTCGGCCTCCAGCGGGTTGGCGAGACCGAGGCCGCAGACCACGATGTCCGGCCGGGCGGCGCGGCAGCGGTCGAGCTGGCGATCGACGTCCTGGCCCTCGGAGACGACCACCGCGGGGTCCAGCTGGTCCAGCTCGGGTCCGACGAGGTCGCGGTGCAGGTAGGGGGTGCCGACCTCGATCGCGGTCATGCCCAGCTCGCGGGTCAGGAAGCGCGCGAGCGACGGCTCCAGCTGCGAGTCGGGGAAGAAGAAGACCGACTTGCCGGCCAGCGTCGCCTTGTGGCGCTCCAGCGCCCGCTTGGCCCGCTCGCGGCCGGGGGCGACGACGGCGTTGAAGCGGGTGGGGTCGACCTTCCAAACGTCGGCGGCGGCCTTGAGCCAGGCGGTGGTGCCCTCGGCGCCGAAGGGGAAGGGCGCCGACAGCCGCGTCGCGCCACGCGTCTCCAGCTTGCTCATGGCGTCGCCGAGGAAGGGCTGGGCCAGGAGCACCCGGGTGTTCGGCCCGATCGCGGGGATGGCGTCCGAGCGGCGGGCGGGGAAGAAGGCGACCGGCACGCCCAGCTCGCCGAACAGGCGGGCGAACTGGTCCTCCACGATGTCCGGCAGGGCGCCGACGACCAGGAGCTGCGGCGGGGCGGTGGCGGGGGCGACCGGCGCCTCGGCGACCAGGGCGGCGAGGCAGGCGTCCTCCCCTTGCGTGAAGGTCGTCTCGATGCCGCTGCCCGAGTAGTTGACGATGCGCAGCGGCGCGAAGCGGGCGTTCAGCCGGTGGGCGGCGCGGGCGAGGTCGAGCTTGATCACCTCCGACGGGCAGGAGCCGACCAGGAACAGCGTCTTGATGTCGGGGCGGCGGGCCAGCAGCTCCTCGACCACCCGGTCGAGCTCGGCGTTGGCGTCGGCCATGCCCGCCAGGTCGCGCTCCTCCATGATGGCGGTGGCGAAGCGTGGCTCGGCGAACACCATCACCCCGGCCGCCGACTGGATCAGATGCGCGCAGGTGCGGCTGCCGACCACCAGGAAGAAGGCGTCCTGGATCTTCCTGTGCAGCCACACGATGCTGGTCAGCCCGCAGAACACCTCGCGCTGGCCGCGCTCTCGGATGACAGGGCGGGGAGCGGACGGCGGGGCGGCCGGGTCGCGGAAAGCTGTGGCGAGGAGCGTCACCGTGCGTCCGGGCCTAGGCGTGGACGGCCGGGCCGCGGCCCGCTGCGGCATCAAGCCGCGCCGCGCGCAGCTTCATCAGGAACTGCGAGGCGTTGATCGCATAGGCGCCGTAAGCGGCGATCGCGATGGTCATCTGCTGGGCGGGCGTGCCCCAGCCGTTGAACAGCGCCGCGACATAGGCCGTCTGCAGCGCCAGCACGAGCATGCTGACCATGTCCTCCCAGAAGAAGGCCGGGGCGAACAGCCACTTGCCGTAGACGTCCTTCTCCCAGATCGAGCCCGTGACCATGATCGCGTAGAGCGCCGCGGTCTTCAGCAGAATGGAGCCCGTGGCCAGAGCGTAGCCCTGCCCGGTGGCCAGGTAGCGCACGATCAGGAGCAGGCTCGCCGCGCACAGGAGGAACTGCAGCGGAGCGAGCACCGCCTGCACCATCGTCCAGGGCGAGGCGTCGCGCCGCACCCGTTCCTCCGGCGTGTAGAGCTGAGACCGCGAGATTTTCGACGAAGGCGCCAAATCCTGCCGCGTGCGGGCGGCGAACGTCCAGTCGCCGTTCGAACCGATCCGCGGACTGAGCCCCGCGTGCGCCGCCCAGGGACAGGGCGCCATCCGCTCGAACCAGGTTTCCATGATCGCAGAAAGGCTTGATGCGCCTTGGGTTTCGCCCCGATAGACGCCGCCTCGAGCGAACGAGGGGACGTCCTGACGACGGTCTGCGCCGCGCTCGTCCAGAAGGGGTCTTCCCGTGTCGTGCATGGTCCGTGCTCCTCGCGACGGCCTGTCGTTTGGCAGACTAGGGACGCACCGCGCGGACTGTCAAGCACACGATACGTCCAATCTGCTTGACACTTTTTCCGGACTTGCAAAACTGTTTGCCAAGGCTCGGCATCCGTGGTGCCTTTGGGCGTGACGGCGGCCCCGATCGCCCCGTCGCAAAGGACGGACGCTTCGGACCGACGACGACGAGAACGAGATCCGCCCAGTTTTCGGGGGTGACAATGGCCAGCTACCCGTCGTCGCTGAAAAGCGCCCGCCGAGCCTCTCGGGAGGCGCTCTCTGACGGATGGCGCGACTTCGGGGGCGCGCCGCCCCTGGCCTCGCCGCCCCCGCCATTGCACAGAAATCGTCGGTGCTGCGCTT
>CAZZZR010000031.1:7701-16657 GCA_964658605.1 uncultured Caulobacter sp.
GCCCGATGCTGAACCACCCGAGCGCCTTCGCGAGCCCCTCGCCGTCCCCTCCGCCAACGCCTCGCGAAGCACCCAGCCGGAAGCGTCCCGCCGGGAGGTGGCGCGCAGCGAGGGTGACCTGGCCCGCATGATCGAGAGCGAGATCATTCCGCGCCTGATGCTCGCGCACAGCGCGGAGGCCGGTCCGGCCCTGGTCGTCGACCGGGCGGCGGTCGGGCCCCGCACGCTGGACAGCTTCGTGCGCATGAGCCTCACGCGCGACGCGCACGCCCTGGCCGACTTCATCGAGACGCTGATGGAGGGGGGGCTTCCGCTGTCGGAGGTCTACGCGCACCTCCTGATCCCCTGCGCCCGCCGCCTGGGGGAGGGCTGGGAGGACGACAGCCTGTCGTTCACCGACGTGACCGTCGCGCTCAGCCGGCTGCACCAGGTGGTGCGCACGCTCTCCTGGCGGGTTCCCTCTCCCGCTCCCGGCGACGGGGCGCCGGCGATCTGCCTCGCGCCCCTTCCCGGCTCGCAGCACACCTTCGGGCTGGCCGTCCTGGAGGACGGGTTCCGCCGCGCCGGCTGGCGCACCTGGCTCGATCCCCACGCCTCCATGGGCGAACCGGAGGAGACGCTCGCCGCGGAGTGGTTCGATGTCTTCGGGCTCGGCGTCACCTGCGACGCGCAGTTGGAGCCGATCGCGGCGATCGTGGCGCGGGCGCGCAGGGCCTCCTGCAACCCCGACCTCTTCGTGATGGTGGGGGGGCGCCTGTTCTCGGAACGGCCCGAACTGGCGCGGCTGGCGGGGGCCGACGCCACCGCCGCCGACACGAGCGACGCCTTGCTTATCGCCGGCAAGGCAGTAAGGGCACGGGCCTTCGGCTGAGGTCGGCCCGCAAAACAGGCGCACGCACCCCCCATGGACGCTAAGGCCGCCACGGCGACGACGGGCAGGGGTGGGTTTCCACGCGGCCTTCTGGGCGACCTCGACGCCGCCGTCGCGCAGCAGGTCGTGGCGGCGGGCGGCGACGTGGCCATGGTCATCGACCGCGACGGCGTGATCCGCGACCTTGCGCTCTCCAACGAGGATCTCGACCGCGACGGCGCGGGCGCGTGGCTCGACCGCCGCTGGCTAGACACCGTCACCGTCGAGAGCCGCCCCAAGGTGGACGAACTGCTGCGCGACGCCGCCGGCGGCCGCACGCGCTGGCGCGAGGTCAACCAGGTCACGGCCGGCAACGAATCGCTGATGGTGCGCTACGTCGCCGTCGACGCCGGCCGCGACGGCCGAGTGATCGCCATCGGCCGCGACGAGCGCCAGACCTCCGCCCTGCAGCAGCGGCTGGTGGAGGCGCAGCAGACGCTGGAGCGCGACTACTCCCGGCTGCGGGAGGCGGAGGGGCGCTACCGGCTCCTGTTCCGCACCTCCGGCGAGGCGGTGATCGTGGTCGACGCCGCGACCCGCCGGATCATGGAGGCAAACCCCGCCGCCGAGCGCGCGCTGGGCGACACGGGCCAGCCGCTCGTGGGCGAGTCGTTCCCGCGACTGTTCGACGCCGACAGCCAGGACGCCGCGGCCTCCCTGCTCGCCGCCGCCCGGCCCGGGCCGCGCACGCAGCCGTCCCCCGTCCAGCTCGCCAGCCAAGGCCGCGTGTTCACCGCGCAGGGCTCGCTGTTCCGGCAGGACCGGGCGTCGCTGGCGCTGGTGCGGCTGCTCGCCTCCGAGCCCGGGGCCGCGGCCGACCGCGGCGGCCCGGACCTGCGCACGGTGCTGGAGCGCATCCCCGACGCCTTCCTCGTCACCGATTCCGAGATGCGGATCCTGACGGCCAACGCCGCCTTCCTGGATCTGGCGCGGATCGCCACGCCCGAGCAGGCGCTGGGACAGTCGCTCGCCGCCTACCTCGGGCGGCCGGGGCTGGACCGCAACCTGCTGCTCGACGCCCTGCGCGACCACGGCGCTGTGCGCAACTTCCGAACCCTGCTGCGCGACGACTACGGCGACACCGAGGACGTCGAGATCTCGGCCGCCGCCGCGCCCTATGACGGCGACACCGCCTTCGGCTTCACCATCCGCAGCGTGGATCGGCGGATCGGCGAACGCGCCGGCGCGCCGCCCGACCTGCGCCGCTCGGTCGAGCAGCTGACCGAGCTCGTCGGCCGCACGACGCTCAAGGACCTGGTGCGGGAAACCACCGACCTCGTCGAACGCCTGTGCATCGAGGCGGCGCTGGAGCTGACCAAGAACAACCGCGCCTCGGCGGCCGAGGTGCTCGGCCTCAGCCGCCAGAGCCTCTACTCGAAGCTGCACCGCTTCGGCCTCGGCAACCTGTCGCCCGACGAGGACTGACGCGCGCTTCAAAGCGGTGTCAGTTCTCATTGACACCCTCGGGTGTCAGCCATAACCATTGGCTATGAGCAGCGTGCCGATGACGCTCGAAGGTCCGACCGCCGGCGTCCGGCGTGCACCCAGACCTGCGGCGGTGCTCGAACTCCTGAAGCCCATCACCTGGTTCGCGCCCATGTGGGCGTTCCTGTGCGGGGTGGTCTCCTCGGGCGCCCCCCTGGCGGAGCGCTGGCCCGTGGCGCTCGCGGGGATCGTCCTGGCCGGTCCTGCGGTCTGCGCGACGAGCCAGGCGGTGAACGACTGGTTCGATCGGCACGTGGACGCGATCAACGAGCCGGACCGTCCGATCCCTTCGGGTCGCATCCCGGGACGCTGGGGTCTCTACGTCGGCCTGGCCTGGACGGGGCTGTCTCTGGCGCTGGCCGCCGCGCTCGGCCCCTGGGTGCTGGCGGCGACGACGCTGGGCCTGGCGCTGGCCTGGCTCTACAGCGCGCCGCCGCTGCGGATGAAGGCGCGGGGCTGGTGGGGTCCGGCGTCGGTGGCGCTCTGCTACGAGGGGCTGGCCTGGTTCACGGGCGCGGCGGTGATGGCGGGCGGGCTGCCTGACGGCCGAATCACGGCGGTCGCGGGGCTCTACAGCTTCGGCGCCATCGGCATCATGGTGCTGAACGACTTCAAGGCGGTGGACGGCGACCGGCGCATGGGCGTGCTCTCGGTGCCCGTCGACCTCGGGATCGCGGCGGCGGCCTGGCTCGCCTGCCTGATCATGGCCGCGCCCCAGGTCGTGGTCATCGCCCTGCTTTTGAGCTGGGGCCAGCCGCTCTACGCCGCGCTGATCGGCGTGTCGCTCGCCGTCCAGCTCAGGCTGATGACGCGACTTCTGCGCGACCCGGCCAAGCTGGCCCCCTGGTACAACGCCACCGGCACCTCGCTCTATGTGCTGGGCATGCTGGCGGCCGGCCTGGCGCTGAGCGCGCACCTCCACATCCTGCATCCGGGAGTCGTTCGATGACGCGATCCGCGGAGGCCGGCGCATCCGGCATGGGCTGGGGCGGCGTGGCGCGGCTGGGCCTGGTGCAGGCAGCGCTGGGCGCGGTCGTGGCGCTGACCACCTCGACCCTCAACCGCGTGATGGTGGTGGAGGCGGCGATGCCCGCCATGATCCCCGCCGCCTTCGTCGCCTGGCACTACGTGGTGCAGCTGTCGCGGCCGCGCTGGGGCCACGGCTCGGACCTCGGCGCGAGGCGGACGCCCTGGATCGTCGGCGGCATGGGCGTCTTGGCGCTGGGCGCGATCCTGGCGACCGACGCGACGCTGATGCTGAAGGTCAACCCCGTCGGCGGGATCGCGCTGGCGCTCTTCGCCTACAGCCTCGTCGGCGCGGGCGTCGGCGCGGCGGGCACCTCGGTGCTGGCGCTGCTGGCCAGCCGCGTCGCCCCGGAGCGGCGACCCGCGGCGGCGGCGATCACCTGGATCATGATGATCCTCGGAATCGTGGTCTCGGCCGGGGTCAGCGGCAAGCTGCTGCAGCCCTTCTCGCCGCAGCGTCTGGCGACGGTGGCCTCGGAGGTCGCGGGCGCCGCCTTCCTCGTGGCGCTGCTCGGCGTCTGGCGCGCGGAGCGCGGCCCGACGATCGCAGCTCAGGCGGCCGCCCCCCGCATCCCCTTCCGCGAGGCGGTGGCGCAGATGTGGGGCGACGCCTTGGCCCGCCGCTTCACCGTCTTCGTGCTCGTCTCCATGCTGGCTTACAGCGCGCAGGAGCTGATCCTGGAGCCGTTCGCCGGGCTGGTGTTCGGCATGAGCCCCGGCCAGTCGACCCAGCTTTCCGGACTGCAGCACGGGGGCGTGCTGATGGGCATGATCCTGGTCGGAGTTCTGGGCGCGCGCTTCGGCGACAGGAAGCGGCTGTGGATGCGCGGCTTCACCATCACGGGATGCGTCGGCTCCGCGCTGGCGCTCGGCGGGCTGGGCGCGGCCTGCCTCGTCGGGCCGAGCTGGCCGCTGGCGCCGACGGTGTTCGTGCTGGGCTTCGCCAACGGCGTGTTCGCGGTCTCGGCCATCGGCTCGATGATGGGGCTGGCGGGTGCGGGCGGCGGCGGGCGCGAGGGCGTCCGCATGGGCGTGTGGGGCGCGGCGCAGGCGGCGGGCTTCGCCGGCGGCGGCTTCCTCGGCGCCACCGGCGTGGACCTGATGCGCAGCGTGCTGCACCAGGACGGCCCGGCCTTCCTCGTGGTGTTCGCCGGCGAAGCGACCGTGTTCCTGCTGGCCGCCTGGCTGGCTTCCCGGCTGGAGGCGCCCGAGGCCGCGCCCCTCGCCTCGACCCCCTCCCCTCTCGGCCTGGAAGGCGCACGCGGATGAGCTTCCAATCGCGGTCCGAAGCCGAGCTCTTCGATGTCGTGGTGGTCGGAGGCGGCCCGGCGGGCGCCACCGCCGCCGAGGGCCTGGCGCGCGCGGGCCGCAAGGTGCTGCTGCTCGACAAGGCGGGGCGGATCAAGCCGTGCGGAGGGGCCATCCCGCCGCGGCTGATGCGCGACTTCCGCATCCCCGACTCGCTGCTGGCCGGCCGCGCCCACGCCGCCCGCATGATCGCGCCTTCGTCCCGCGAGGTGGACATGCCCATCGAGGGCGGGTTCGTGGGCATGGTCGACCGCGAGGTGTTCGACGAGTGGCTGCGCGTGCGCGCCGGCGACGCGGGGGCCGAGCGGCGCACCGGCGTCTTCCGCACCCTGGACCGCGAGGCGGACGGCACGACCATCGTCAGCTACGAGACCAAGGGCGGCGGAGGGGCCGGGGCGGACGTGCTGAGCGTGCGCGCACGCTGCGTGGTCGGCGCCGACGGCGCCCGCTCCCAGGTCGCGCGCCAGGCGCTTCCCAAGGTGGCGTCCCCGCCCTGCGTCTTCGCCTACCACGAGATCATCAAGGCGCCTGTGGACGGCCGCGGCGGCTGGGACGGGCGGCGTTGCGACGTCTTCTACCAAGGCAAGCTCTCGCCCGACTTCTACGCCTGGATCTTCCCGCATGGGGAGACGGCCAGCATCGGCGTCGGGAGCGCGCGCAAGGGCTTCTCCCTGAGGGGCGCGGTGAAGGCGCTGCGCGAATCGGCCGCTTTGGCCGGCTGCGAGACGGTGCGCACCGAGGGCGCGCCGATCCCCCTGCGGCCCCTGAAACGCTGGGACGACGGTCGCAACGTCGTGCTGGCGGGCGACGCCGCCGGCGTGGTGGCCCCGGCGTCGGGCGAAGGCATCTACTACGCGATGGAGGGCGGGCGGCAGGCGGCCGGCGCGGCGGAACGGTTCCTGGCCACCGGCGACGCCAAGGCGCTGGCCGGTGCGCGCAAGACCTTCATGAAGGCGCACGGCAAGGTCTTCCTCGTGCTCGGGATCATGCAGCACTTCTGGTACCGCAGCGACAAGCGGCGCGAGGGCTTCGTCAAGATGTGCGCCGACCCCGACGTGCAGCGCCTCACCTGGGAGGCCTACATGAACAAGGAGTTGGTCCGCCGCGACCCCGCCGCACACGCGCGCATCTTCCTCAAGGACATGGGCCACCTTCTGGGCCTTTCGCACGCGTGACCGCGGCGCTGGCCGGCTTCTTTGCGAGCGGTCATGCCGTCGACGTCGTGCTGCTGGTCGTCGCGCTCGAGTTCGGGGTGCTGAGCGTGCGCCGGCGCGGTCCCCTGCTGGACCGCGTGCTCGTCCTGGCGCCGGGCGCGTGCCTGCTCCTCGCACTGCGGGCGGCGTTGACGGGGGCGGGATGGCCCTGGGTGGCCCTGGCCCTGGCCGCGTCCTTCCCCGTCCACCTCGCGGACCTGATCCGCCGCAGGCTGTGAGCGCACATGAAAAAGGCCCCGGACCGGCAGGTCCGAGGCCTTCTCGGCGGTCCGGCGAGGACCGCGCTACTTCATCGCGTTGGTCTTCAGGTACGCGATCACGTCGGCGCGCTTCTGCGGATCCTTGTAGCCCGTGAAGGTCATGTAGGTGCCGGGCACCATCTTCTGCGGGTTCGCGAGGTAATCGAAGATCTTCTGCTCGGTCCAGACGATGCCGGAGTTCTTGTTCGCCGCCGAATAGCGGAAGTTCGGGATCGAGCCCGAATGGCGCCCGATGATTCCGTGCAGCGAAGGACCGACCTTGTTCTGGCCGGCGACGATCGAGTGGCAGGTGCCGCAGGTGGCGAACACCGCCTTGCCGGTGGTGGGATTGCCGAACACCGGCTTGCCGCCGTCGGTCGCGGCGATCGGGATGGTGCCGGGCGGACCGGCCGCAGCCGCCAGCGCCGCGCCGGCGCTGAGGAGGAGCGCCGCACCCGCGGCCAGGACGACTCTAAGCTCTGACATTAGAACTCCCTATGTGGCCGGTCTATTCTTACAGCCGAGTAAGACTCGATACATCTCATGTCCGACTGTTCGAGAAGCTGCGATAAATCGCTCTCGATCCTCGGTCAAGGAAGCAACGCTCGAACGCTACGCTTGATCCCTGCAACGATCAATCCTTGTAGAGGAGCCCCCCGGCCTCGGCCTTGATCTCGCGGCCGAACGCGTCCCCCAAAGCGGCGGCCTGGTCGGCGTTCGCGCAGTCCCCCTCCCCGTCGCGACGCCAGACGTGCGCGCCGTCGGGCGTCAGCGCCTCGCCGGCGAATCGCATCACGCCGCCGGACGCTCGCGCGAGCGCGGCGATGGGCGTGCGGCACGAGCCGTCGAGGGCGGCCAGGAAGGCGCGCTCGGCGGTGATCTCGAGCCGCGCCGCGGCGTCCTCGATCGACGCCGCCAGCGCCAGCGCATCGGCGTCGTCCGCGCGGGCGGTGATGGCGAGCGCGCCCTGGCCGCAGGCGGACGGCGTCTCCCACGGGTCGATCAGGCAACGCGCGTGGCGCTCGAGCCCCAGGCGGCGCAGGCCCGAATAGGCGAGCAGCGTGGCGTCGAACGCCCCCTCGGCCACCTTGCGCAGTCGCGTCTCGACGTTGCCGCGCAGCATGGAGACGCGGAAGCTAGGACGGCGGGACAGGAGCTGCGCCTGTCGTCTCAGGCTCGCGGTGCCGATGTGGGCGCCATCGGGCAGGGCGCTGAGCGAATCGACCTCGCCCAGGCAGATGAGGGCGTCGCGCGGGTCCTCGCGCTGGGGCACGCCCGCCAGCACGACGCCGTCGGGCAGGACAGTCGGCAGGTCCTTCATCGAATGCACGGCGAGCGCGATGCGCCCGGCCAGCATCGCCTCGTCCAGCTCCTTGGTGAAGAGGCCCTTGCCCCCCGCCTCGGTCAGCGTCCGGTCCTGGATGCGGTCGCCGGAGGTGACGATCGGGGTGATCTCGAAGCTGCGGCCGGGGTTGGCGGCGGCGAGCGCGTCCCGCACCAGCCCGGTCTGGGTGAGCGACAGGGGGGAGCCGCGGGCGCCGATGTAGACGGTGCTCATGGCGCTCATCCGCGCTTGATGAGGTCGACGAGGGCGGCGAGGTGCTCGGGGCTCGCCTGGGGCGTGATGCCGTGCCCCAGGTTGAAGACGTGGGGCGAGCCGCGGAAGGCTTCGATCACCTGCCTGCTCCCCTCCTCCAGCGCCGCGCCGCCGCAGACGAGCAGCATGGGGTCGAGGTTGCCCTGCAGGGCCATGCCGGGCGGCGCCTGCTCCCGAGCGAAGGCGGCCGGAGTGGCGGTGTCGACGCCGAGCGCGTCCACCCCCGTCTCGCGGGCGTAGCGGCCGATCAGGGCGCCCGCGCCGCGGGGGAAGCCCACCACCGGCACATCCACGCCGAGCTCCCGCAGCCGCTTCATCAGCGCCGTGGTGGGCCTGAGGATCATGCGCTCGAACAGCGGCTCGGGAATGCCCTCGGCCCAGCTCTCGAAGATCTGGAGGCAGTCGGCGCCCGCCTGCACCTGCGCGTGCAGGTGGCGCGCGGTGGCCTCCACCAAAACCGCCAGCAGGGCGTCGACGTCGGCGGGGCGCTCGTAGGCGGTGCGGCGGGCGAGGTCCTTGTCGCCCCCCTTGCCCTGGATCATGTAGGTCGCGACCGTCCAAGGCGCGCCCGCGAAGCCGATCAGCGCCTTGTCGGCCGGCACCTCCGCGCGCAGCCGCCGCACCGTCTCGTAAACGGGCGCCAGGAAGGGCACGACGCGGTCCACGTCGCCGAAATCCCAGTGGTCCAGCCCCGCCAGCGGCTCCAGCCGGGGCCCTTCCCCTTCCACGAACCACACCTTGCGGCCCAGGGCGTCGGGCACGACCAGGATGTCGGAGAACAGGATCGCAGCGTCCAGGTCGAAGCGGCGCAGCGGCTGCAGCACCGCCTCGACCGCGATGTCGGGGGTGTAGCAGAAGGTCAGGAAGTCCTTCGCCGTGGTCCGCAGCTGACGGTATTCGGGGAGGTAGCGGCCCGCCTGGCGCATGATCCAGACAGGGGGAGGATCGATCCGCTCGCCCTTGAGGACGCGGATCATCTTGGACTCGGCCATAAACTACCTTCGTGGAGCCGCGTGCGCGGCGGACGTGTCGTGGTCCTGCAGGATGGACGCGCGGATGCGGCGCAGGAACAGCCAGACGGCCAGCAGGATGACCGGCGCGGCCAGCCCGGTGGCGAGGGTCGGATCCACCGTGTGCCAGCGCTTCGCGGCGCCCTCCACCATGATCTTGAACAGGG
>CAZZZR010000032.1:0-16333 GCA_964658605.1 uncultured Caulobacter sp.
GTTCGGGCGCGGGGGCGGGCTCGGGCGCGGACGCCTCGGCCTCCTCCGCCGCCTTCAGCGCGGCCCGCGACGGCGGACCGGACGCCACGATGCTGACCGGCACCGCTTCCCCGAGCGTGATCGGCTTGGGCGGCTTGGACAGCGTCACCAGCGCGGCCGCCAGCAGCGCCCCGTGCAGCAGCGCGGAGCCCGCGAGCGCCGGATAGCGGTCCTGCCGCTCCCTCACGGCTTCAGCGCTCCCGCTCCGGCGCGGCGACGTCGGTGACGAGGTTCAGCTTGGTGAAGCCGGAGGTGGAGAGCTTGGCCATCACCTGCGCCACGATGGCGTAGGGCGCGCCGCCGTCGGCCCGCACGTAGATCGGCTTGCCCTTGGCTTCCGGCATCTCCCGAAGGCGCGCGACCAGGGCTGCCAGCGTGGTCTGCGTCTCGTTCAGGTGCAGAGCGCCATCCTTGGCGATCGTGACGGCGACGGGCTTCTCCGCGTCCTGCATCGCTCCCGCCTCGGTCTTCGGCAGGTCCACCGGGACCCCGACGTTGAGCAGGGGCGCCGAGACCATGAAGATGATGAGCAGCACCAGCATCACGTCGACCAGCGGCGTGACGTTGATCTCGCTCAGCGCGCCGCGGCGCGCGCGCCGCCTCCGCCGGCCTCTGCCGCCGCCCGCCGCGAAGGCGTCATGGGACGACAGGGCCATGCGCTTACGCCCCCAGCCGGCGCGCTACGGCGGCCGCGAGGTCGTCGGCGAAGGACTCCATGCGCCCGCTCACCTTGGACGCGTCGGTCGAGAACTTGTTGTAGGCGATATAGGCCGGAATGGCCGCGACCAGCCCGATGGCGGTGGCGAACAGCGCCTCGGCGATGGCGGGCGCCACGACCGCCAGGTTGGTCGACTTCTGGCCGGCGATGGCCTGGAAGGCGTGCATGATGCCCCAGACCGTGCCGAACAGCCCCACGAAGGGCGAGGCGGTGGCGACGATGGCCAGGCTCCCCAGCCCGTCCTCCACCCGGCGGCTCTCCTTGGCGATCACGCTGTCGAGCGCGCGGTCCACCCGCCCGATCAGGAGGGCGGTCTGGTGCTCGGAGAGCGCGCCCGCGCGGCGGGAGTCGCGCCATTCCCGCAAGGCGGCCTGAAGCATCCGGGGGAGCGGGGCCTTGGGCTGATCGCCCGCGTCGGCGGCGATCTCCTCCAGAGGTCGGCCCGAGCCCACCTCGTCCTCGAAGCGGTCGGCGTCGCGCTTCAGGGCGGCGAAGCGGAAGGTCTTGTCCAGGATGATGGTCCACGACCACAACGACGCCGCGCCCAGCGCCAGCATCACCAGCTTCACGACGATGTCGGCGCGCAGGAAGGCGGAGACGAGGCTGAAGTTCTCGGGAGTCGCGGCTTCGGGCATGGAGGGCGGCTCTCGGACGTCGCTTTTGGAGTCGGCAGGAATCTACGCGGTTTCACTCACTCGCGCGCGGCGAGAATATGGCCTGCGCGCCGCTAGCCGGGCGGCAGGACGGGCGCCACCCGCTCGACCAGGGCCGGAGGCGGCCGGCGCGGGCGGCCCTTCAGGTCGATGCACGCGGCCTTGACCTGCGCCGCGCACAGGAGCTCGCCGTCGCGCTCGATCCGCTGCGCCGCGTCCAGCCTCGCACCCTTGAGGAGCTCGTAGGTGGTGACCACGGTCAGCGCGTCGTCGATCCGGGCGGGGCGGCGGAAGTCGATCTCCATCCGCTGGATCACGAACGCCGCGGGGTCCTCGCGCTCCAGGAGGGACGCGTGGCCGACGCCCAGCAGGCGCAGGAAGTCCGACCGACCGCGTTCGAAATAGCGCACGTAGTTGCCGTGGTAGACGAGGCCGGTGAAGTCGGTGTCCTCGTAGTAGACGCGCACGGCCAGGTGGTGCTCGCGGCCGAGCAGGAGGCCCGCGGAGGGGGTGACGGCGCTCATGCCGCGCCGTGTGCCCGCCTCGCTCGCGGTTCGCAACGGTCGACCGCGCCCGTATAGCTGCGCGATGCAGGTCTTCTTAGCCTCGATCCCGCTGGAGGGCCGCGCCGTGCTGGTGGTCGGCGGGGGCGAACCCGCCGTCGCCAAGGCTCGGCTGCTTTCGCTCACGCCTGCGGAGCTCCGCTGGTTCGCCCCCGCCGGGCTGGAGGGCGAGGCGCCCAATCTGCCGCCGCCGCGCGGGGGCTGGCCCAAAGACGCGGACTTGGATGGCGCCGCGCTTCTCTTCGTCGCGGTGGACCCGGAGGACGAGGCGCAGGCCGCGGAGCTGGCGTCGGCAGCCCGGGCGCGGCGCATCCTCGTCAACGTCGTGGACCGCCCGGCGCTGTCCGACTTCCAGACGCCGGCTCTGGTCGACCGCGGCGACGTCGTGGTGGGGATCGCCACGGGCGGGGTTGCGCCCGTCATGGCGCGCGACCTGCGGGCGCGGATCGAAGCCGCCCTGCCGCAAGGCGTGCGCGCCCTGGCCCGGGCCGCCCGGCTGGTCCGACCGGAGGTGGTCGCCTCGTCGCTCGACGGCCTGCAGCGGCGGCGGTTTTGGGAGGCGGCGTTGCGGGGCGAGGCGGTGCAGGCGGCCTACGACGGACGCGAGGCCGACGCCCTGGCCGCCATGCGGCGGCTCCTGGCGCAAGGCCCGCTCGCGCCCCGCGGGGTGGTGCACATCGTGGGCGCGGGGCCGGGGGATTCGGAGCGGCTGACGCTGCGCGCGCTGCGCCTGCTGCAGGACGCCGACCTCGTGATCCAGGGCGAGGGCGTGCCGGACGCGGTCGCGAGCCTCTCCCGCCGCGACGCCCGTCGCACGACGGCCGCCGACCTGGCCGCGGAAGTCGCCTCGGGCCACCGGGTCGTTTGGCTCTTCGCCGGCACGCCCGGCGCCGACGGCGAGCGCGAGGCGCAGGCGCTGCGGGAGGCGGGGGTCGAGGCGCACGTGGAGCCCGGCCTGCCGCTGTGAGGCGTCAGGCCGCCGCCTCGCGGTGGCGGCGGGCGACCTCCTCCACCTCCTCCACCGAGCCGAACACCAGGGGCGTGCGCTGGTGCGGAGTCGTGGCGGCGATGTCCAGCAGGGGGGTGAGGCCGTCCGTGGCCGCGCCGCCCGCCTGTTCGGCCAGCCAGGCCACCGGAGCGGCCTCGTACAGCAGGCGCAGGCGCCCCTCCTCGTAGCCCTTCCGGTCGTCGCCCGGGTACAGGAAGACGCCGCCACGGGTGAGCACGCGTGTGGCGTCCGACACCAGGGATGCGGCCCAGCGCATGTTGAAGGCCTTGCCGCGCGGCCCGTCCTTGCCCGCCAGGCAGTCCTCGACGTAGGCGCGCACCGGCGCCCGCCAGCGCCGGGCGTTGGAGGCGTTGATCGCGTACTCCGCCGCCGCGCGCGGGATCGCCAGCGCCGGCTCGACGAGAAGGAAGCCGCCGGTCGCGCGGTCCAGGGTGAAGAGCCGCGTCCCCTTGCCCACCGTCAGCAGCAGCGAGGTCTGCGGACCGTAGGCGAAGTAGCCGGCGGCCAGCTGGTGGCGGCCCGAGCGACGGAAGCTGGCGAAGGCGTCCTTGGACGCGACCGCGGGCCAGACCGAGAAGATAGTGCCGATCGGCGCGTTGACATCGATGTTGGAGGAGCCGTCGAGGGGGTCGATCGCGACCGCCACCGCGCCCTTCGCATCGAACACCACCGGCGCCTCGACCTCCTCCGACAGGTAGCCCGCGATCCCCGCGCTCCGCAGCGCCGCCGAGAAGCGGTCCTCGGCCACGAGGTCGAGCGTGCGCTGGGCGTCGCCGTCGGCGTTGGTCGATCCCGCCGCCCCGCCGAGGCGGCCTTCGAGCGCGGGCCCCGCGATCACGACGGAGAAGTCGGCGGCCGCGCGCGCCATCGCCAGCACCGCGGCGGCGACCGGCGCTGCGGCCCCGTCCGCCTCCAGCGCCGCCTCGAGTGTGTCGCCCCGATCCATCGCGTCCTCGCCGGTCGTCCTCGCGCCCGCGGGGCGCCGTGGCGGACTTACAGCGTCAAGCCGCGCCGCAGGGCAAGCCCGCTCGCGCCGCCCGCCCCTGCGTTAACCGCCTCTAGGCAGTTGGCCGGGCACGTTCGGGGATCAGGAGACCCGATGCCGACGCTCGAAGCCCAGCGCCTGCGCGCGCTCCAGACCTACGGCCTGATGGACGGGCCGGCCAACCCCGCGCTCGACAGGATCACGGCGCTCGTCCGCCTGATCTTCGACGCGCCGATGTCGACCATTTCGCTGGTCGACGAGACGCGCCAGTGGTTCGCCTCGCGCCAGGGCGTGGACGGATGTCAGAGCGAGCGCGAGCACGCCTTCTGCGCCCATGCTCTGCCCCTGGAACGTGGCGGCGTGCTGGTCGTGGAGGACGCTGCGCGCGACCCGCGCTTCGCCGCCAACCCGCTCGTGACGGGGGACCCGGGCCTGCGCTTCTATGCCGGCGCGGTGCTGACCACCCCGGACGGGTTCAACCTCGGCACGCTGTGCGTGATGGACACGCGGCCGCGGCCGCCGCTGACCGCCTTGCAGGCCGAGACGCTACGGGCGCTGGCGACGCTGGCGATGAACGAGATCGAGGCGCAGCTGACGCGCCGCCTCGACCGCGCCAAGCAGAGCCTCCTGCAGCTCGCCGAGACCATGGCGGGCGTAGGCCATTGGCGGCTCGACGCCGCGACGGGCGAGGTCGAGTGGTCGGATGAGGTGTATCGCATCCACGGACTCGATCGCGGCGGGTTCGATCCGAGCCTCGATGCCGCCATCGCCTTCTACGACGAGGAGGGGCGAGCCGCGGTCGCGGCGCACGTCGCGGCCGCGCTCAGCGCCGGGATCGGTTTCACCTTCCAGCTGCGCATCCGCCGGCCTGACGGCGCGCTCCGATCCGTCACGGCCCGCGGCGAGTGCGAGCGTGACGCCTCGGGAAAGATCGCCGCCGTGTTCGGCGTGTTCCAGGACGTGACCGAGCAGGCCGACCTGCTGCGCCAGGTGAGCGAGGAGCGCGAGCGCTACCGGCTGCTGGCCGAGAACGCCAACGACATGATCTCCACGACCACGATGGACTCCACCATCCAGTTCGTGACGCCCGCGGTCCGGCGCCTCCTCGGCTACGAGCCGGAGGAGCTGGTCGGGGTAAAGACGACCGACCTGACCCATCCGGACGACCTGCCCGGCGTGGTCGCGCACTTCAAGGCGCTGCTGCGCGCCGGTCCGAGCGCGCCGGTCGCCGCCTATCAGTTCCGCGGCCGCCACAAGGACGGCCGGTGGGTCTGGCTCGAGGGCCAGCCGCGGGTGCAGTACGACGCCCAGGGCGCGCCGGTGGTGTTCCAGGACGTCGTGCGCGACATCGCCGCGCGCAAGCGGATGGAGACCGACCTGCAGGACGCCCGCGTCGCCGCCGAGGCGGCGGGCCGCGCCAAGGCCGACTTCCTCGCCAACATGAGCCACGAGCTGCGCACGCCGCTCAGCGGCGTCGTCGGCTTCTCCGGCCTGGTCGCGCAGGCCCCGGAGCTCCTGCCCGAGACACGACGTCGGGCGGAGGTGGTCGCCCATGCGAGCGCGTCCCTGGTGGCCATCGTCAACGACATCCTGGATTTCTCGAAGTTCGAGTCGGAGGGGGTGACGCTCTCGCCCGAGCCGGTGGACCTGGAGGCTCTGCTGCAGGGTGCCATCGAGCTCTGCCGGGCGGAGGCCGACCGCAAGGGTCTGGAGCTGCGCTTCGAGGCGGCGGAGGCCTTCGCGCCGGTGCTGCTCGACCCTTCCCGGGTCCGCCAGGTCGTGCTGAACCTCGTCGGCAACGCGATCAAGTTTACGTCCCGGGGGTCGGTCGCGGTCTCGCTGGCGCGCGACCCGAGGGGACGGGTCAAGATCGCGGTGCGCGACACCGGGATCGGCATCCCGGCCGACCGCATAGGCCGGGTGTTCGACCGCTTCGCCCAGGCCGACGCCACCACCTCCCGCAAGTTCGGCGGCACGGGCCTGGGGCTGGCCATCTGCCGCACGCTGGTGGAGGCGATGGGCGGCGCCGTCGACGTGCACAGCGTCGAGGGCGCCGGCTCGACCTTCTGGTTCACCCTCGACCCGCCCCGGGCCGAGGCGGTCAGCGGCCTGCTCGGCGGGGCGATGTCGCCACGCCGGCCGGTCGGGCGCTTGCGCGTTCTGCTGGCCGACGACAACGCCGTCAACCGCGAGCTGTTCGCGGCTCTGCTCGCCGGCGACGGGTTCGAGATCACCTCCGTCGCGAACGGGGCCGAGGCGGTGAGGGCGGTGCAGGAAGCGCCCTACGACGTGGTGTTCATGGACGTGCATATGCCCGTCATGGACGGGCTGGAGGCGACGCGCGCGATCCGCGCGCTGGGGTTCGGCCGCCTGCCCATCGTGGCCCTGACCGCCAACGTGCTGGCGTCCGCCGTCGACCGTTGCCGCGAGGCGGGCATGGACGACCATCTGGGCAAACCCTACACCCCGGCCGACGTTCACGCCGTGCTCGACCGATGCGTGCTGAACCGCCCTCCACCGCCGCGATCGCCGCCGGACGCGGATCCCGTCGCCTCGGACGAGGTGCTCGACGGGCTGCGCGCGTCCCTGGGGGCGGCCTCGCTCGACGGCTTCCTCGGCCGGCTGGCCGACCAGCTGTGGGCGATGGCCCAGGCGCTGGCGGACGGGGGCGAGGCCCGGGCGCTGGCCGAGCGCGCGCACGGCGTGCGGGGGCTGGCCGGCACGCTGGGGTTCGTCGGCGTCGCCAACGCCTACGCCGCCTTGGAGCGCGCGTTCGAGGACGGCGACGTCGAGGGCGCCGCCGAACCGGCCGCCTTGCTGGGCGCGGCGCTGGACGCCACCCGCCGCGGACTGGACGAGATCGCGCGCCGCCTTGCCGCCTGAGTCCTGTCGCTGGAGTCCTGCCGCGCCTAGACCGGCTCCCAGGTGAAGACGCCGGCGGTGGTCTCCAGCCCGGTGAAGTCGGCCCTCAGCGCGGGCAGGGCGTGGTCGAGGATGGTCTGCGGCGACCACTCGCGGGCCAGGCCGCGCACCGGACGCGGCTGGTCGAACAGGAAGACCTCGTTGCCCCGCACCGCGAAGATCTGGCCGCTCACGTCCTTGGCGCCCGGCGCGACGAGGGCCACGGCGAGGTTCGCCACCTGGTCGGCGCGCATGTTGGCCTTGATCCGCTCCACCCGCTGCGCCGAGGCCTCGTCCTTCACCGGGATGCTGGCGATCATCCGCGTCCAGGCGAAGGGCGCGATGACGTTGGCGCGCACGTTCTTCGACGCGTTCTCCATCGCCACGACGTGCGACAGGCCGTGCACCCCGAGCTTCGCAGCGGCGTAGTTCGACTGGCCGATGTTGCCGATCAGGCCGGAGGTGGAGGTGAAGAGCGCGTAGGCCCCCTCCTGCTGCTCGCGGAACAGCTCGATGGTGGCGCGGCAGACATTGAAGGCGCCGTTCAGGTGCACGTCGATCACCGCCTTCCAGTCGGCGGGGTCCATCTTGTGGAACATGCCGTCGCGCAGGATGCCCGCCGGGTTGATGACGGCGTGCAGCCCGCCGAAGGTCTTGAGCGCCTGCTCGCGCATGTCCTCGACCGCGGCGTAGTCGGTGACGCTGTTGGAGTTGGCCACCGCCTTGCCGCCGGCCGCCGTGATCTCGTCGGCCACGGCCTGCGCTGGGCCGGCGGAGCCCTCGTCGCCGCCCTTCAGCGAGCCGCCGAGGTCGTTGACCACCACCGCCGCCCCCTCGCGGGCGGCCATTAGCGCGCACTCGCGCCCGATGCCGTTGCCGCCGCCGGTGACCAGCACGACCTTGCCGTCCAGAACGCCCATCCGCGCCGCCTCCCTGTTGTCGCCCGCCCGCATCTTCATTGGGCGGACGCCGGCCTCGCCGGGCCGCGGCCCTGTTTAGCCCGGCGGAACGCGCGAGGTCGACGGGCGCTAGCCGCCGGCCTTCGCGCTCGCCAGGATCGGGGGTCCGACCCGCTCCATGCCGTACTGCCGCAGGAGCGCGACGTCCGAGGCCGACGAGTAGCCGCCCGGCTTGAAGCCGAGCTGCTCCCAGGCGTTGAAGAACGGCTCCATCCGACCCGCCGGCGTGTAGGTGAGCAGGAGCCGGCCCGACCCCTCTCCCGTGAAGGCCCAGGCGTGGGGAACGCCGCGCGGACCGAGCACGCAGTCGCCTGCCTTCAGGGGAAACCGCCGGTCGCCCACCTGCACCACGTACTCGCCGTCGAGCACGTAGAAGAGCTCGTCCTCTCTGTGGTGGATGTGCAGGGGCGGGCCGCCCCGCCGGGTGTTCGCCTGCTCGATCACGAACAGCGCGCCACCCGTCTCTTGCGTCAGCACCTTGTAGGTCGTCGCGCTGACCCCGATCTGGCGCGTCCGCCCTTGGCGGTCGGTTCCCACGGGCACCGGCGCGATGGACGGCGCGCCTCCCGCGGGATCCGCCGAGGCGGAGGTCGCGGCGGCGATCAGCGGCAGCGTGAGCAGCGTTCGGCGGTCCATGAGCCCCTCCCTCACGAAAGCGGCGTCACGGTAGGGCGATCGCCCTTCGCCGGTCCAGCGCCGCCTGTCGCGCCGCGGTCAGCCCCAGACGCCGTAGGGGTCGATCGAAGGCTTGCCAAGCGCCTGAGCCACCGCCGGGTGGGTCAGTTCGCCCTTCAGCACGTTCAGGCCCTTGGCGAGGTGCGGGTTGGCCTTCAGCGCGTCGAGCCCGTGGTCCGCCAGCGCCAGGCCGAAGGGCAGGGTGGCGTTGCCCAGCGCTTCGGACGAGGTGCGCGGCGCCGAGCCCGGCATGTTGGCGACGCAGTAGTGGACCACGCCGTCCACCGTGTAGGTCGGGTTGGCGTGGGTGGTGGCCTTGGAGGTCTCGAAGCAGCCGCCCTGGTCGATCGAGACGTCCACCAGCACCGAGCCCGTCTTCATCCGCGGCAGGTGCTCGCGCCGCACGAGCTTGGGGGTGGCCGCTCCGGCCACCAGCACCGCGCCGACCACCACGTCGGCCAAGAGGATCTCCTCCTCCACCGTGGTGGTGGTCGAGTAGCGGGTGCGCAGCCGCCCCATGAAGATGTCGTCCAGTTCGCGCAGGCGCGGGATCGAGCGGTCGAGCACCACGACCTCCGCCCCCATGCCCACCGCGATCCGCGCCGCGTTTGCGCCGACCACGCCGCCGCCCAGCACCGCCACGCGCGCCGGGTTCACGCCGGGCACGCCGGAGAGCAGGAGCCCCATGCCGCCGTTGTGCTTGAGCAGCGTCTCGGCCGCGGAGAAGATCGCGAGGCGCCCGGCCACCTCGCTCATCGGCGCGAGCAGCGGCAGGCCGCCGCGCGCGTCGGTGACGGTCTCGTAGGCGACGCCGGCCACGCCGGACTTCAGCAGCCCCTCGGTCTGGGCGGGGTCGGGGGCGAGGTGCAGGTAGGTGAAGAGGATCTGGTCGGGGCGCAGCCGCTCCCACTCGACCTTCTGCGGCTCCTTCACCTTGACGACCATCTGGGCTTCGCGGAATACCGCCTCGGCCCCGTCGACCAGCCGCGCGCCGAAGCGCTCGTAGTCCTCGTCGGCGTAGCCCGCGCCCGCGCCCGCGCCGCGCTCGACGATCACCTCGTGGCCGTGGGTCACGTATTCCCGCGCGGCCGTGGGCGTCACGCCCACCCGGTACTCGTCGGACTTGATCTCCTTGGGCACGCCCACGCGCATGATCGTTCCTCGCCTCTGTCGTTTCGCGGGCACGTGCGCGCTGGCGGCGGCGCGGTCAAGGGCAGAGGATCGCGTTTGGCGGGACGCGCTGGCGCATCACCCCGGGCCAAGCTTAGCCTCCCGCCGACCCGGGTCCGGAGACCGCATGACCGTCCTCGACCGCCGCGCCCTCCTCGTCGCCGGAGGAGCCGCCCTGACGGCGCCGGCGTGGGGGGCCGAACCCTCCGTCCCGCCGCCCTTCCCCGGCGGCGACGTGGCGCTGCTGAAGCGGGCCTACGACGCGATGCACCCCGGCCTCCTCCGCTATCAGGCCCAGGCGCAGAGCGACGCCGCCTTCGCACGGCTGGAGCGGCGGCTCGGCGATGCGAAAGACCTGCGCGTCCGCTACCTCGCCCTGTCGCAGACGCTGGCGGCCGTCCGGTGCGGGCACACCTACGCCAACTTCTTCAACCAGAGCAAGGCGGTGCAGGCGGCGCTGTTTGAGAACCGCGACCGGCTGCCGTTCCAGTTCCGCTGGCTCGGCCCTCGCATGGTCGTCACGGCCGACCCCACGGACCTCGGGATCGCGCCGGGAACGGAGGTGCTGGCGATCGAGGGCCGCCCCGCCGCCGACATCCTCGCCGGGCTGATGACCGTGGCCCGCGCCGACGGCCACAACGACGGCAAGCGGCGCATGCTGATGTCGGTGCAGGCGACCGAGCGCTACGAGAGCTTCGACGCCTACTATCCGCTGCTGTTCGAAGGCCGCGACCGCTATCGCCTGTCGCTGCGCGCGCCGGACGGGCGCACCTCGGAGCGGACGGTCGAGGCGATGGGCTTCAAGGACCGGCTGGCGCAGCAGAAGGCCGAGGTCGCCGAGCCCGACGCCCCGCAGTGGCGCTACGACCGGCGCGGCGGGGTCGCCGTGCTCGATATGCCGACCTGGGCGCTCTACGACAGCAATTGGGATTGGCGCGCGTGGCTGGACGCGCGGTTCGAGGAGATGGCGAGGGATCGCGTCACCGGCCTCGTCATCGACCTTCCCCAGAACGAGGGCGGGAACGACTGCGGCGACGCGATGATCGCGCGACTGATCGACGCCCCGATCCAGCGCGACGCCACGCACCGGCTGGTGCGCTACCGCAAGGCGCCCCCGGAGCTGCACCCCTACCTCGATACCTGGGACCACAGCTTCGAGACCCTGGGCGTCGACGCCAAGCCCTTCGACGCCCGCTTCCTGCTGTTGGACGACAAGGAGGACGACGGACGCCCGGCCGGCCGGATCCAGCCCAAGGGGCCGCGGTTCCGGGGCAGGGTCGCGGTGCTGGTAGGCTCGCGAAACAGCTCGGCCACCCACCAATTCGCGAGCGTGGTGCAGCGGGAGCGGCTGGGCGTGCTGGTGGGCGAGGAGACGGGCGGGAACCAGAGAGGCATCAACGGCGGATGCTTCTTCTTCCTGCGCCTGCCGGAATCCGGGCTCGAGGCCGATCTCCCGCTGATAGGCCAGTTCCCACTCACCCCCAAGCCCGACCGCGGCGTGGCGCCGGACCTGGCCGCGCCGGAGACGGTCGCCTCCCTCGCCGCGCGGCGCGACGTCGCCCTGGACCGCGCGCTGGAGGCGGTCTCAGGCTGAGCGCCGGCGTCACATCGGCCGGGGCGCGTCCGGCTGGCGCTCGGGCGCTGCCGCCTGGAAGGCCGGGAGCGCGGCGCAGCGCGCCTCGATCTCGGTCAGCCGGGGCAGGAGCGCGAGGTCCACGCCGAACCGGCGCGCGCCCAGGAGCTGGGTGACGAGGTAGAGGTCGGCCAGGCTCACGTCGTCGCCGTG
This sequence comes from uncultured Caulobacter sp., assembly GCA_964658605.1. GTDB lineage: Bacteria > Pseudomonadota > Alphaproteobacteria > Caulobacterales > Caulobacteraceae > JASLDZ01. Next base: position 11,459 of record CAZZZR010000032.1, read on the forward strand.
GCAGAAGCCGCCGCCGTGCTCCGCGACCATCGCGTCCAGCGCCTTGAGGCCGCGGGCGATGAAGCCGGAGACGAATGCCGTGGTCTGGTCGGGCTGCGCGTCGAAATGGGTCTTCAGCTCGCGCGCCACGATCAGGTTCTGCAGGGGCGTGATGTCGCACGCCACCAGCGCCGCCATCGCCCGCACCCGCGCCCGGCCCAGCGGGTCCTTCGGCAGGAGCGGCGGGGAGGGCGCGACCTCCTCGATCCACTCGAGGATCGCGGGACCCTGCGTGAGAACGGCGCCGTCGGCGACCATCACCGGCACGCGGCCGTGCGGGTTGAGCGCGAGGTGCGGACCCTCCAGCTGCTCGCCCGCCACGATGTTCACGGGCGTGGTCTCGAAGGACAGCCCCTTCCAGTGCAGGGCGATCCGGACCCGCCAGGTGGGGCTGGAGCGCCAATAGCCGTGCAGGACGAGATGCATGCGTTCAGACCACGGAGAAGGCGACGGGGGGCAGGTCGGCGACGTGGCCCTCCACCCTCTGGCCGCGGGCGATGGGTCCTACGCCCTCGGGCGTGCCAGTGAAGATCAGGTCGCCGGCCTTGAGCGTCCACAGCTTGGAGGCCTCGGCGACGATCTCGGCCACGCTCCAGATCATGTCGGCGAGGTCGCCGTCCTGCCTCGTCGCACCGTCGACCGAGAGGCGGATGCGCCCCGAAGGCGGCGCAGCGTGTCCGGCGCGGCGGATCAGGCCGAGGGGGGCGGAGTGGTCGAACGCCTTGGCCGCGTCCCACGGCTGCGCCGCCTTCTTGGCCAAGCCCTGCAGGTCGCGCCGCGTCAGGTCCACGCCCGCGGCGTAGCCGAAGACGAGGTCCAGCGCGCAGTCGGGCGCCACGTCGCTCCCGCCCGAGCCCAGCGCCACCACCAGCTCGATCTCGTGGTGGAAGTCGGAGGTGGCGGGGGGATAGGGCGCGTCCGCACCCCCGACCACCACCGCATCCGCGGGCTTGGTGAAGAAGATCGGCGGCTGGTCCTTGGCGTCGCCGCCCATCTCCTTGACGTGGGCGCCGTAGTTGCGGCCGACGCAGAAGATGCGCCTCACCGGGAAGTCGCCGCCGCCCTCCACCGGTGCCGTGGGCTGCGGGGAGGCGGGGAACACGAGGTCGGCCATGGGGGCGGTCTAGCGCCGAACGCAGGGCGTGTCATCGACGCGCCTGCGCCATTGCGGCGAGGACGGACGGCCGCGATGATCGAGGCCCGAAGGAGTTCCGCCCATGCTCGCCGCCGCCCGCCTCTGGCTCGCCCTCGCCGCGCTGAACGGGTTGATGGGGGTGGGGGCGGGGGCGTTCGGCGCGCACGCGGTGAAGGACGCGGCCGTGAAGGAGCTTCTTCGGACGGGCGCGCAGTACCAGCTGATCCACGCCGCGGCGGCGCTGGCCTGCTTCGCCCTGATGCGCACCATCGTGGGGCCGGCCAACGCGGCGGGATGGCTGTTCGGAGCGGGCGGGCTCCTGTTCGGCGCGTCGCTCTACGCCCTGGCTCTGACGGGGGTGAAGGCGCTGGGCGCGGTCACGCCGGTGGGCGGCGTGCTGCTGCTCGCAGGCTGGGCGGTGCTGATCTACGGCGCGCTTGCCGCCTACGCGACGCCCGCGCCCTAGCCGCTTTCACGTCGCGACGCGGGATCAAGCGCCCGCGACCGGCCGGTTGTCTCCCAGGGAGGAGCGGAGCGGCGTCGCGGGGGTGTTCGGCGCCTCCCGGAAGCGGGCCTTCATGCGCGCGACCCAGCCGGCGAACACCTGCGCGTCGGCCTGGCCGCGCGCGACCTGCGCCACGCCGCCGCCCTCGGCGCCCTCCACGCCGGCGAGCGCGACCCGCAGGGTGTCGTGGTCGGGCGAGGCCTCAGCGAGCTTGGCGTAGCGAGTCCGCAGGCGCGCGAGCGACGGGTCGTCCTGCGCCAGGCTGTAGGCGGTGCCCGCCCGGATCAGCAGCGCCGATTCCACCGGCGTGAGCGGCGTCGGCGACTTCCACCGGTCGCCCAGCCGGACCTCCGCCGCCTTGCCCGCGGCGGGCCAGTCATGGGCGCGCCAGGCGGCGAGGCCGCGCAGTTCGGCCGCGTCGGGGCTCGGGTCCTTGCCCAGCACCTCCAACGCGTGGTCGCCGCGGCCGAGGTCCAGGAGCGCGCGGGCCTCCACCAGCCGCCGCTGCGCGTTCAGCGCGTTGGGCAGGAGGGTGGTGCGCGAGGCGTTGATCGCGCCCAGCGCGTCCTCGGGTCGGCGGTCCATCAGGTAGAGGACGGCGAGGTCCGTCGACACCTGCGCCTTGGGCACGCCGTCCAGCCGGTTGTCGACCTGGTACTTCAGGAGTTCTGCGGCCTGGTCCAGCAGGTCCACGTCCACCAGCCGCTTCACCAGCCGCCGCACCATGGTGTCGCCGTCGGCGCCGACCGGGGTGAGTTCCTTGAAGTCGTAGAACAGGGCCAGCGCCTGGATCGGCTGCAGCCCGTCGGCCTGGCCGTTCAGGAACAGCGCCTTGAAGGCGGTGGAGAGGTCGGTCTGCAGGGCCACCGACTCCGGCAGGTCGGGAAGGCGCGTCCCGGCGGAGCGCAGCACCGCCAGCGCCTCCCGGTAGCGGCCCTGCTGCAGGTTCAGCGCGCCGAGCGCCCGGATGGTCTGCAGCTCCACCGCGTCGCCCCGCCAGCGGAAGCGCAGGGAGTCCAGCGTGTCCGCGGCCTCGGTCACCGGCATCGCGCCCCGCGCCAGCCGAAGCTGGACCACCTTCAGCGTGGCCGGCGCCGACAGCGCGCCGTAGGACGACTTGGACACCGCCTCGTAGAGCGGCAGCGCCTGGTCGGCGTGGCCCGACGCCTCGGCGATGCGCGCGCTCGCGAGCTGGACGGCGAGCGCGTCGTTCCCTTGCGGCCCGGCGGCGGAGGCGGCCGACACCAGCCTGCGCGCGGCGGCCACGTCGCCGGCGGCCAGCGCGGCATCGGCGTCCGCGAGCGCGAAGCGGGCCCGCCAGGCCGGCGCGAAGCGGCCGAGCGCGGGCTCGCCGGCCGCGAACTGCGCGCGTGCGCCGGTCATGTCGCCGAGCTTGGCCGCCGCATAGCCCCGCCACAGCGAGCTGGCGGGATCGGACGCGGTGACGGGGGAGGAGAAGTCGGCCTGGGCGTCCTTGTAGCGCCCCGCCATCGCGCGCGCGGCGCCGCGCAGGCCCCTGAACTCGGGGTCGGCGGCGAGCGTCGGGTCGATCTTGACCAGGGTGTTGAGGACGCCGATCGCCTCGAACGACAGCTCCGAGCCCACAAGGAACCGGGCCAGCGCCAGCCGCGCGGTCATCGGCGCGCCGCGCCCTTTCGCGGTCTCCGCGGCGGCCCCGTCGAGCAGGGCGGCATAGCGCGCGTTGAAGCCGCCCTCGCCCGCCTGAGACCAAGCGGCGAAGTCGACCAGGCCGGGGAGGGCGGCGGGCTGCGGAAGGGCGGCGGTGGCGTATCCGGCGCGGCGCTGCACCGCTCCCGGCGGCGTCAGCGCCAGCCCCATGGGGCGGCCTATGCTGACGAGGTCTCCATCGGAGCTCACGGTCAGGTCGTCGGCGAGCGGGCGGACCGCCAGCCCCTGCACGGAGGCGAGGAGCTCGGCCTGCACCAGGCTGCGCCGCTCGGCCAACCCCTTGGCGGGCGGCAGGGCCGTGACCACCGCCAGGGTGTCGCCTACGACGGGATCGGGGAGCCAGAACACGCCCGTCGCGCCGGCGACGTGCGCGACCAGCGTCGCGGGGCCGTCAACCGAGGCGTCCACCTTGACCGGGTCGGCCGGAATGGAGGCGCCCAGCGACACTGTCCACATCGCGCCCTCGGCGCCGGCGGAGATCGGGGTGTCGGGGGGCGAGGTGAAGCGCAGCGCGCTCCAGCCCGGCCCGGCGCTCGCCTGGAAGTCCTTGGCCTGCCGCAGGCCGCGGGGCGCGGCGGAGAGGTCGATGCGCGCGTGGGCGTCGAACACCACCCACACCCTCTCGCCCCGGCGGAAGACCGCCGCCCCGGGCGGCGCGCGCCAGGGGAAGCGCAGGCGCACCGCGCCGCCCGCGTCCTGCGCCTGCATCCGCACCACGCCGCTCGCCGGGACGGGGTCGAGCCTGGCGGTGGAGGCGGGCTGGTCCTTGGACGGGGCGGGGGTGGGGAAGAGGTTGATCCAGGTGGCCCCGTCCGCGAAGCCGCTCTTGGCGTCCGCGCCCTTGGCCAGCTTCAGCCGCAGCTCGAGCTGGCCGCCCGCTGGCTTCAGCGTCGCGTCGGCGAGGTAGGGCGGCGGGTCGACGTGTAGGCGCGCCATGTCGGGGGCGGCGGAGCGGGGCAGGCGCACGACCAGCGTATCGCCCTCGCGCCGAACGCCGACCGCGCCCCGCAGCTCCAGCCGCGAGAAGGCCTTGGCCTCTCCCACCTTGACCACGAGCGGGGCCGCCGCCGCGGGCGCTGCGCCCTGGGCGAGCAGCGCACCCGCGAGCACGACGCTCAACGCGCGGCGCGATCCGGCGCGCAGGATGGAGACGGGCGAGGACACCGCGGAAGGGTGCCCGAGAACGATTGGGCGCAGGTTAACCGCGCTACTCCCGGCGCAGCACCTTTTCGGTCAGGAAGCTTCCCCACATGCCGGCCTGGAACTCGCGCTTGATCGCGACGGGGTCGTAGCCGGGGCTCTGCGTCCAGTCGTAGAAGCTGATCCCGTGGGGCTCCGCCTCGGCGAAGTACTTGGCGAAGGTGTAGTCCAGGACGCCCGTCTTGCCCGCCTTGACGTGCAGGTGGCGGAAGCTGAGCTGCCGCAGCGCCGCGCGCAGCGGCATCCGCAGGTGCAGGTGGGCGTAGAGCACGCTCATCACCCCCGCCCGGTCCGCGCCCGACTTGCA
>CAZZZR010000033.1:0-6918 GCA_964658605.1 uncultured Caulobacter sp.
GTCGACACCCAGGCCCACGAACAGGGCCACGAACGCCACCGAGATCAGGTTGAAGCGCCCGAACGCCGCCAGCCCCAGCGCGGCGGTGACGAATAGCCCGGTGAACACCGTCGCCAGCACCGCCAGGATCAGCCGGGGCGAGCGCAGCGCCAGCCACAGCACCCCCGTGACCGCCACCAGCATGGCCGCCGCGATCGGCAGGGCGCCTTCCTCCAGGCTGCCGAGCTGCTCGTCGTCCAGCGGCACGGGGCCGGTGATCCGCACCGTCACGCCCCGCTCCGGCGTGAGCCCGAGCGACGCGGCCGCCGCCCGCGCCGCCTGCGTCGCCTTCAGGCCCGGCATCAGCTGGCTGTAGTCGAGCTTGGGCTCCAGGATCACGAGCCGCCGCCGGTCGGCGGGGGTCTCCGCGCCGTCCACCAGCGCGCTCCACGCCATCCAGCTCCGCCGCGAGGCGAGCGCGCTCTCGATCTCGGTGGCGATCGCCGCCATCGGACGGTCCAGCGTGGAGAGTTGGACGGAACCCTGAGCCGTCTGCTCGAGCCCGGTCGCCAGGCTCGACATGACGCCGCGCAGGCTGGGGTCGGCGGCGAGCGGCCCGATCAGGGGCTGCGCCTTGACCAGGCCGTCCAGGGTGGAGGCGAGTTCCGCCTGCGGCAGGAACAGGAGCCCCTCCTGGTCGAAGAAGGCGCCCCCCGCCGGCCTCGCCACCTCGCGGAACAGGTCGGGCCTCGCCTGCAGCCTGGCCGCCAGCGCCGACGCGCCCGCCTCGGCGAGCTCGGCGGTGCGGCCGTCGACGACGACCACGACCTGGTCGCTTTTGCCGGGAAAGGCGCGGTCGAAGGCTGTGGCGTTCCGCCGCCACGCCACCTCGCTGGAGATCAGCGATTCCGTATCCGTGCTGATCGCGAAGCGGTCGGCGACGAACGCGAGCGACAGGGCGGCCAAGACCGCGCCCAGGATGGATACGAGCATGGCGTGCCGGCAGCAGCGCGCCACCAGCCGCCCGATGGCGTCAGGCAGGCTCATCCGGCGCGGGAGGCGGGTCGCTCAGGGACGGGACGGGTGATGCGCGGGGCCTCCATGCGGGCATATACCGTCCGTGTCGCGAAGATTGCAGCGCGACATCATCGCCTTTTTTCGAGCGTTATGCGCTCCCGCGCTTCAGCGGTAGGGCGTAAGGGAGAAGGGGCGCTCGGCTTCCCGCACGCTGAGCGACGTGTCGGGTTCCGCCTGCATCGTGAACCGCAGCTCGCCGCCCTCGAGGATCTGGGCGTGGGTGAGCACGTCCGACTTGAGCTTTGCGCCGTTCAGCGTCACGCCGCCGACGTAGGGGTTGGCGTCGGAGAGCCCGTCCGCGACCACCCTGAACCGCCGCCCGTTGGGCAGGGTGATCCCGGCCCGGCGCACGAAAGGCCGACCCAGCACGTACTCTTTGGAGCCCGGCGCGACGGGGTAGAAGCCGAGCGCGGTGAAGATCATCCAGGCGCTCATCTGGCCGAGGTCGTCGTTGCCGACGAGGCCGTCGGGCGCGGGGCGGTACTGGCTGTCGACGATCTCTTTCAGCCGCGCCTGGGTGCGCCACGGCTGTCCTGCGTAGGCGTAGAGGTAGGCCATGTGGTGGCTGGGCTCGTTGCCGTGGACGTATTGGCCGATCAGCCCGGCCATGTCCTCCACGTGGGCGTAGGCCTTGGGGTCGACCGTCTGGTCGAAGGTCTCGTCGAGCTTCTTCACCAAGGCGTCGTCGCCGCCCATCGCCTGGATAAGGCCCCCCACGTCCTGCGGCTCGTACTCGCTGTACTGCCAGGCGTTGCCCTCGGTGAAGCCGGACGCCTCACCCGCTGTCGCCGGGTCGAAGCCGGACGCCCATGCCCCGCTCGACAGCTTCGGCTGGGCGAAGCCCGTGGCCGGGTTGAAGACGTTGCGCCAGTTCGTCGCCCGCGCCTCGAACCGCGCGGCGATGTCAGCGCGGCCCAGGTGGCGGGCGGCACGGGCGATGGTCCAGTCGTCGAAGGCGTATTCGAGGGTCTTCGACACGCCCTCGCCGTCCAGATCGGTGGGCACGTAGCCTTTGTCGATGTAGGCGCCCAGATGGCCGTAGGGGCGGTAATCGGCGCTGGCGATCATGGCGTCGAGCGCGGCCTGCGGGTCGAATCCCGGCATGTCCTTCAGGATCGCGTCGGCCAGCTCCGGCACGGCGTGGTAGCCGATCATGCACCAGCTCTCGAGGCCCGCGAACTGCCAGATAGGCAGGATGCCGTAGGGACTCTCCTGCTGCGAGGCGATCAGCGAACGCATCACCCCGGCCGTGCGCGCATAGGGCTGGATCAGCGTCATCAAGGGCTGCTCGGCGCGGTAGGTGTCCCACAGACTGAAGCTGGACACGAAGGTGAAGTCCTTGGCCTGGTGCAGCTCGCCGTCCGGGCCGCGGTAGGTCCCGTCCACGTCGGCCGCGACGCTGGGCGCCAGGAGCGCGTGGTAGAGCGCGGTGTAGACCGTCTTCTCCATCGGCGCAGGCGCGTCGATGCGCACGCGGGCGAGTTCGGTCTCCCAGGCCGCCTGCGCCTCTTCGCGCACGGCGTCGAAGTCGAAGCCCCTCACCTCGGCGTCCATGTTGCGCAGCGCCGCCTCTTCGCTTGAGGGCGAGAGCGCGACCTTGACTACCAGCGGACCCTTCAGCGCGGCGAAGTCGAACACGCCGACGAGGCCGCGGCCCTGGATGAAGGGGATGTCGGTCGCGCTCGTGCCAGGCCCCGCGAAGCCGTGGTACGGAGCCTCCACCGGTTCCTTGTCGTAGAGGGCGTGGCCGCTCGGCGCCTGCGAGAACCGGACGGCGAAGTAGAGCCGGCGTCCCGGCGCCCAGCCCCGCGTCTCGCGCATGCCGGTGACCGCGCCGTCCGGGCGGATGCGCAGCTGCGACCACAGGACCTTGCCCGGGTAGTCGTAGATCACATGCCGCAGGTCGAGCAGCACATGCGCCGGCCCTCCCGCCGGAAAGCCGTACCGATGCACCCCCACCCGCGCCGTCGCCGTCAGCTCCGCGGTCAGGTCATAGTCGGCCAGCTTCACGCGGTAGTAGCCGGGGCTCGCGGCCTCGTCCTTGTGCGAGAAGGCGGAGCGGTAGCCGGAACCCGGCTTTTCCGTTTCGCCGGGATCGAGCCTCACCTCCCCTGAGATCGGCATCAGCGACACGTCGCCGAGGTCCGAGTGCCCCGCGCCCGAGAAATGGGTGTGGCTGAACCCCTGGATCGATGAGTCCTCGTAGCGGTAGCCGGCGGCGTGGGCGTAGCTTTCGGCGCGCTTGCGGAAGTCGCCGACGTAGGTGTCGGGCGACAGTTGCACCATGCCGAAAGGGACGGTCGCGCCGGGGAAGGTGTGCCCGTCCGCCCCCGTGCCGATGAACGGATCCACCGCGCGATAGGCTGCGGACGACATCCGGGCGTGTGCGGGCGTCGCCGCGCCGAGGATCAAGCCGGCGATCGCCGTCGCCACACGCGTCCAAGCCATGCCGTCTCCACACCCCCGCGCCGCCATCGACCGACGCGGCGGGCCATCCTAGAACCGGCCGATGCGCAACGTCATCGGCAGGCGTGGATTTCTGGCGTCCGGGGCGGCGCTTGCGGGCGGTCCCGCCGTGGCCGAGGCGCGCGCGGACTGGCGCGCGCTGGCCGAGGAGGTGCGGGCGGAAATGGCCTGGGCCTGGGGATGGTACCGCAAGCTGCAGTTCGGCAAGGACGAGATGAAGCCGATCTCCGGCGGCGCCTCGGCCTTCCCGCTCAAGGACCGCCACCTGGGCCTGAGCCTGGTCGAGGCGCTGGACACGCTCTGGGTCATGGGGCTGGACGAGGAGTTCGAGGAGGGCGTCGCCTGGGTGAAGGCGAACTTCGACCCGGACGTGGACGGGGATGTCTCGGTGTTCGAGACCTCGATCCGGCTGGTCGGCGGCCTGCTCTCCGCGCATCATGCCTGCGGCGATCCGGTGCTGCTGGCCAAGGCGAAGGACCTCGCCGAACGGCTGCTCCCCGCCTTCGACACGCCCACGGGCATTCCGTGGAGCCGCATCAACCTGAAGACGGGCGCCCCGTCCGAGCTCCGCAACAGCCCTGCGGGAGCGGGCACCTACATGGCCGAGTGGGGGACGCTGAGCCGGCTGACCGGCAACGCCCGCTTTCACGACGCCGCGCGCCGCCCGATGGTCGCGCTGCATGAGCGTCGCTCCAAGATCGGCCTCCTGCCGACCAGTGTCGATTGTCGTACGGGCGAGTGGCTGAACCGCACCGCCACCGTCGGCTCCTACGGCGACAGCTACTACGAGACGCTGTTCGACGTGTGGGACCTCCTGGGCGATGCGGGCTGCAACGCGATGTACGACGCCTGCACGTCCGCCATCCTCGCCCACCAGCGCGAGGTGAAGGACGGCGACCTCTGGTTCCCCGACGTGGACTTCGAGACCGGCGCGGTCGTCTCGCGCCGCCAGGACGAGCTGGCCAGCTTCTACGGCGGCCTTCTGGCGCAGGGCGGCGCGCATCGTGACGGCGCGGCCTATACGCAGGCCTGGGCCAAGGTGCAGGCGCGTTTCGGCGTCCTGCCGGAGGAGTATGATTATGCGACGGCCCGGCCGACCCAGGTCTCCAACGCGCTACGGCCCGAGCTGGCGGACTCCTGCCTGAACCTCTGGCTGCTGGACCGCGACGAGCGCTGGCGCGAGATCGCCGCCGCGCACCTCCGCGCGATGAAGCGGTGGAACAGGGCGGCCTACGGCTACGCCGACCTCGCCGACGTGACGTCGGACCCCAAGCGCCAGGCCGACCACTGCCCCGGCTACTGGTGGTCGGAGCAGATGAAATACTACTGGCTGTTGTTCTCGGACACGCCGCGCTTCGACTATCGGCGCAACTACCTGACCACCGAAGGCAACGTGCTGCTCGGCTTACGCCGGGGTGAGCGGGCTTAGCCGGGGCGGCTCAGCGCACCGCCTCCGCCGCCTCGCTCGCGCTTACCAGCCGCACCGCGGGGTTGGCCGCCAGGGCGTCCAGCACCCGCTCCACCGCGTGCATCCGGAACGGCTGTCCGCTGACGTAGGGCGTGAGCGTGAAGCCCAGCGAGCGGCCGCCGAAGCGGTCGGCGTCCTGGGTCAGGTAGTCGGCCGCCTCCAGCACCTGGGCCGCCCAGTCGTCCTCCGACTGGCGCTTGTCGATCAGGAGCAGGCGGTCGTCGAGTTCGTTGGAGAGAGGCACGGCGACGACGGGGCCGCCCGTGGTGGCCATGGCGACCGGCGTCTCGTCCATCTCCCAGTCGAGGCAGACGTCGAAGCCGGCCTCGGCGATCAGGTCCAGCGTCGCGAAGCTCTGCTGGCGGGCGGGGCTGAGCCAGGCGCGGGGCTTGAGCCCGGCCGCGTCGAAGCGGGCGCGGACCTCGGCGATCCAGCCGGACTCCACGCCCGGCTCCAGCCCGCTCCAGTGGATGCGGTCGGCGGAGAGGCCGTGGGTGGCGACCTCGTGGCCGTCGTCCACGATGGCGCGCACCAGCGGGGCGAGGCGCTCCAGCTGGTCGGCGTTGATCGGGAAGGTGGCCTTCAGCCCGCGAGCCTTCAGGGCGTCGAGGATGCGCCAGACGCCCACCCGGTTCCCGTAGTCGCGCGTCGTGTAATGGCGCAGGTCGGGATACGGCGTGACCATGGCCCCCGGCGGCTTGAACGGCTTGCCGGAGGGCGTCAGCGTATGGTGCTCGATCGGCACGACCACCGTCACCGCGAGCGGGCCGCCCCAAGGCCAGGCGATGGGCTCAGACCCCGCGATCCGCCAGGCGTAGCGGTCCTGGTCGGAGCCGTAGCGGCGGCGCGGATAGGCGAGGTGCTCGTCAGGCAGCGGCATGCTCGCTCCTCCCGTCGAAGCCCGTCCCGCCGGTCGCCAGTCCTCGCCGCGAGATGTCGGCGAGCGCCGCGTCGTAGGGCGCGCCGCGGTAGAAGGCGGCGATCTCGGCGGCCGTGGTGATCCACACGTCGTCGCGGTGCGCGGCCACGTGCGCCAGCGCGTCCTCGAAGGCGCGGATGCGGTGCGGCTGGCTGACGAGGTAGGCGTGCAGCGGGATGCACATCACCGTGCCCGAGCGCTCGCCCTCCTGCAGCAGCCGGTCGACGTGGCGCTTCAGGACGTCGGTGTAGCGCTGCGGCGTCATCGCCATGGCGCCGTAGGTGATGACGTCGTTGACCTCGAGCGAATAGGGCATCGACATCAACCGGCCCGTCTTCGTCTTCACCGGCTGCGGCTGGTCGTCCTGGAACAGGTCGCAGGTGTACCAGAAGTCGTATTCGGCGATCAGGTCGAAGGTGCGCTCCGTGTGCGTCAGCGCCGGGGCGAGGTAGCCGCGGATGCGCTGGCCGGTGGCCTTCTGGATCGAGGCGATCGAGTCCTCGATCACCGCGCGCTCCTGCGCCTCGTCCATGCCGTAGCTGTAGCGGGTGTTGTAGATGCCGTGGCTGAAGAACTCCCAGTCGCGGGCCACGCAGGCCTCGACGATTTCCGGGTGGTGGTCGATCAGCGCGGTGGAGAGCGAGATGGAGCCCCGCATGCCGAAGCGGTCCATCAGCTCCATCAGCCGCCAGTGCCCGACCCGGTTGCCCCAGTCGCGCTGCGAGTAGCCGACCACGTCGGGCGAGGGCTTGGGCCAGCCGGGACGCTGCGGATTCTTCGGCGGGTCGTACTCGTAGACCTCGATGTTCGGCGCGATCCAAAAGGCCAGTTTCTTGCCGCCGGGCCAGACGATCTTGGGCCGGTCGCGGTAGGGCCAGTAGTCGTAAAGGTTCGGGTCGGCGTGCATGGCGCGTCCCTCCTACAGGTAGGCCCAGGGGCGGCGCAGGGCGTCGGCGGCGCGGAAGGCGGCGATCTCGGCGCGGCGCTCCAGCGTCAGGTCGATGGCGTC
>CAZZZR010000033.1:7018-16042 GCA_964658605.1 uncultured Caulobacter sp.
TCGGGCGAGGCGAGGTGGGAGCGGACGTTGGGCCCCTGCCGGCTCTCGAAGTTGCGATTGGTGGAGGTGATCACCCGCTCGCCCGGCCCGAAGCTCTCGCCGCCGGCGAAGAAGCACATGGAGCAGCCCGCCTCGCGCCACTCGAAGCCCGCGGCCTTGAACACCGCGTCCAACCCCTCCGCCTCGGCCTGCGCCTTCACCGCGGTAGAGCCGGGCACGCAGATCGCGCGCACGCCGGGGGCGACCTTGCGCCCGCGCAGCAGGGCGGCGGCGCGGCGCAGGTCGGGCAGGCGGCTGTTGGTGCAGGAGCCGATGAAGGCCGCGTCGATCTTCAGCCCCTGCAGCGGCTGGCCGGGCTCCAGACCCATGTAGTCCAGCGCCCGGTCGTAGGCCTCGCGCGTGTCGCGCCCCTCCACCTCGACGTAGCGCGGCGTGTTCGCGGTGAGCGGGGCGGCATGCTGCGGGCTCGTGCCCCAGGTGACGGTGGGCGCCACCTGCGACGCGTCGATCGCGACCTCCCGGTCGAACGCGGCACCCGGATCGCTGCGGAGGGTCCGCCACGCCGCCACCGCCCGCTCCCAGGCATCGCCCTGCGGCGCGTGGGGGCGGCACTTGAGCCAGGCGAAGGTCGTCTCGTCCGGCGCGATCACCGCCCCGAAGGCGGAGAGCTCGGTCGCCATGTTGCAGAGGGTCATGCGTCCCTCCATCGCCATCGCCTCGACGGCGAGACCGGCGTACTCGACCACGCAGCCCTGCGCCCCCGCCGCGCCGAGCCGCGCCACGATATGCAGGGCGAGATCCTTCGCCGTGACGCCCGCGCCCAGCGCTCCCCCCACCGTGATCCGCATCGTCCGCGGGCACGCGACGCGCAGGGTCGATGTGGCGAGCGCGTGCTCGGCCTCGGTGGAGCCGATCCCCCACGCTAGCGCGCCGAACGCCCCTTGCGTGGCCGTGTGGCTGTCGGGGCAGACGATGGTGAGGCTCGGGAGCGCCAGGCCCTGCTCCGGCCCCGTCACGTGCACGATGCCCTGCCGCGGGTCGCCGATGTCGAACAGGGTGATCCCGGCCCTGTGCGCGGCTGCGCGGGTCGCTGTGATGAAGTCGCGCCCGGTGGGCATCAGCGTGTCGTCGCCGCGGCCGGGGCGGGTGTCGACCACGTGGTCCATGGTGCAGAACACCTGGGCGGGCGCCGCCACCGTGCGCCCCGCCGCGTGCAGGCCCTCCAGCGCCACCGCCCCGGTCCGCTCGTGCAGGAACAGGCGGTCGATCAGGATGAGGGCGCCGTCTCCCACGTCGGCGATCCGGTGCGCGTCCCAGATCTTGTCGAACAGGGAGGAGGGCGCGTGCGTCATGCGGCGGCGCGATCGGCCAACAGCGCGTCGACCTCGGCCGGCGAGATCCCCGCGGCCTCCAGCGCCTCGCGCGTGTCCGCCCCAGCCTCGGGCGCGTCGCGGGCGACGCCGAAGCGGCGGCCGCCCATGCGCAGCGGCAGCGCGGGGAGCTCCGCGCGCTCGCCCGCGCCCACCGACACCTCGACCAGCCCGCCCGAGGCGCGCAGGTGCGGGTCGTCCACGAGGTCCTCGGGGCGGACGATCGGGGCGAACGGCAGGCCCGCCGCCTCAAGGCGCGCCAGGAGCTCGGCTCGGTCCATGCCCGCGAACAGCGCCCGCAGCTCCGGCAGCAGGCGTTCGCGGGCGGCGACGCGGTCTTCGTTGCGCGCCAGCCCCTCGTCCGCCGCCCACTCCTCAAGGCCGAAGGCGGCGCAGAAGCTCCGCCACTGCCCGTCGCTGACCACGCCGACGAACACCTGCCCGCCCTCCGCCGCGTCGAACACGTCGTAGATCGCCCAGGCCGAGACGCGCGCGGGCATGGGGGCCGCCGCCACGCCCGTGACGGCCTTCTGCGCCATGTGCTGGCCGACCAGGAAGGCGGTGGTCTCGAACAGGGCGCAGTCCACAGCCTGGCCCAGCCCGGTGCGCCGCCGCTGCTCGAGGGCGGCCAGGACGCCGATGACGCCGAACATGCCGCCGGTCACGTCGACCACCGAGGCGCCCGCCCGCAGCGGTCGCCCGGGCGGCCCGGTCATGTAGGCGAGGCCGCCCATCATCTGCGCCACCTCGTCGAGCGCCGCGCGGTGCTCGTAGGGGCCTTTCAGGAACCCCTTCGCCGAGCAGTAGATCAGCCCCGGATTGTCGGCGGCCAGCGCCACGTAGCCGAGCCCCAGCCTCTCCATCGCGCCGGGACGGAAGTTCTCGACCACAACGTCGGCCCAAGCCGCCAGCCGCCGGGCGGCGCCCAGCCCGCCCGCCGTCTTGAGGTCCAGCCGCACGCTCTTCTTATTGCGATTGTACATGGCGAAATAGCCCGCGCCCGAGCCCTTCAGGCGGCGGGTCGGGTCGTCGTCGATCGGCTCGACCTTCACCACCTCGGCCCCCAGGTCGCCCAGGATCACGCCGACCGACGGCCCCATCACCATGTGCGAGAACTCCACCACCTTCAGCCCGGCCAGCGGCGGTTCGGCGGGGAGCGGCGGGGCGTCCATGCGGAGCAGGCTTCCTGGCGGGCGGGAGCAAATGGTATATCTCTATACCAACCCGGCCGCGGCCCGTCACGCGGCGAACGGAGACTTTCGGGCGATGTCCGACATCGACATCCTGGTCAGCGAAGTCGGTCCGCGCGACGGCCTGCAAAGCCTGGCCTCCATCCTGCCGCTGGCGGCGAAGCGCGCCTGGATCGAGGCGGAGGCGGCCGCGGGCGTGCGCGAGATCGAGGTCGGCTCCTTCGTCCCCGCCCACGTGCTGCCGCAACTGGCCGACACCGGCGAGGTGGTGCGCCGCGCCAAGGCGATCCCCGGCCTCACCGTCGCCGTGCTCGTCCCCAACGCCCGGGGCGCGCAGGCCGCGATCGAAGCGGGGGCGGACAAGATCACCCTGCCGGTCTCGGTCAGCGAGACCCACTCGTTGCGCAACGTGCGCCGCACCCGCGCGCAGATGGTGGAGGAGGCGCGCGCCATCGCCGCCCTGATCCGCGAGCAGCCGCCCGGCCGCCGGCCCCACTTCGAGGGCGGCCTGTCCACCGCCTTCGGCTGCACGCTCGAGGGCGACGTTCCCGACGCGGATCTGGTGCGACTCGCCGACGCGCTGATGCAGGCCGGGTGCGACGAGGTGGGCCTCTCCGACACCTCCGGCTACGCCAACCCCGCGCAGGTGAAGCGGCTGGTGCGGCTGGTTCGGGGCGTGGTGGGGGCGGACCGGCTCACGGGCCTGCACCTGCACAACACCCGGGGCCTCGGCCTCGCCAACGCGCTCGCCGGGATCGAGGAGGGGATCACCACGCTCGACGCCTCGTTGGGCGGCCTCGGCGGCTGCCCGTTCGCGCCGGGCGCCAGCGGCAACATCGTGACCGAGGACCTCGTCTTCATGCTGGAGGCCATGGGCCTGCGCACGGGGGTCGACCTGGACCGCTTGCTGGAGGTCCGCCGCGCGCTGGAGACCTGGGTCCCCGGCGAGGAGACCCACGGCTTCCTCGCCCACGCCGGCCGGCCCCTGACCGCGCCCGCGGCGTCTCCGCCCGAAGACGACGTCTAGGCTCTTTCGGTGAGGCCCTGGTGGAGCCGAGGGGAGTCGAACCCCTGACCTCCTCATTGCGAACGAGGCGCTCTACCAACTGAGCTACGGCCCCCTTTGAGGGAGCGGGCACATAAGGGAGCGGGCCGAAGGCTGTCAACCATGGGACGGCCGCCGCCGGAGGCGATTGCGGGGGGCGCCCGGCGCGGGGTATCAGCGGGCTCGTTCCCGTTCCGGAGGCCCCGTGGGCAGCGCGATCCTCTATCTGTTTCACGCCATCGTGCAGCTCGTCCAGCTGGTGGTGATCGTCTGGGCGATCGTGTCGTGGCTGATCGCCTTCGACGTGGTCAACACGCGCAACCCCACCGTCTACCGGATCGTGCGGGTGCTCGACGGGATCTGCACGCCGATGATGGCGCCGATCCGCCGGTTCCTGCCGAACCTCGGCGGCATCGACATCAGCCCGATCATCTTCCTGCTGCTGCTGCAGGCGCTTGAGATCGCCGTCGACCGTACGCTGGCGGGGCCGCTGATCCAGGTCCTGGGCTGACGCGAACGCCTCCCGTCCGCGAGGGGAGGGAGGCGCGTAGCGGTCCCCTGCGGCTCAGTCCCTCAGGAAGACGTCGAGCGCGGCGTCGAAGCCCTTGGGGTCGTCGTACATGATGAAGTGCTTGGCGTCGGGCGCGGCGGAGACCAGCGTCTTGCGCTTCACGGGGGCGTAGTCCGCGTCGACCAGCGCCTTCAGCGGCGCCTCGTAGATCACCGTCACCGGAACCGTGATCGCGGCCATTCGGGGACGCAGGTCGGTGGTCATGTCCTCCTGCATGGCCGTCACCATCACGGGGCGGGCGCTGGCGATCGACCAGGCGGCGACGCGGTCGCGGTCTGGCTGGGCGGTGGCCATGATCGTCGCAGTCTGCGCCGCGCCCTTGGCGAAGTCCGCGTCGTTCGAGGCGAGGAGCTTCTGGCCCATGGTGGCGGCGAAGGGCCTGGCGCCCTCGGCCGTCGCCTGGGGGCCAGCGAACAGTTGGCTGTAGAAGGCCAGCGAGTCGACGATGAATACCTTGCCCACATGGTCGCCGCGGTCCAGCGCCAGCTCCAACGCCATCACCCCGCCCAGGCTGTGGCCGACGACGGCGGGCCGCTTCAGCCCGGCGGAGACGATGTAGCCGTCGATGTCCGTCACGGTCGGGTCAAGCACCGGGCCGGTCGCGTTGCCTCGCGCCGGCTCTCCCGCGAAGCCCGCCACCTGCACCAGATGCAGGCGATAGCGACCGCGCAGGCGCTCGGCGGTGCGGCGGTAGACCTCCCGGGAGGAGGCGAGACCGGGGATCAGCACCACGTCGGGGCCGGAGCCCACCACCTCCACGCTGATCCGGTCGCGGACGACCAGCTTGCTGTCGGGGAAGAGCCTGAGCGCGACCGGCGCGGCGGCAGGGGGTGCGGCGGCGTGCGCGGTCGTCGACTGGGCGGCGCAGGCGCGGCGGGGGCTCGCGATCTGGATGGCCAGCGGGATCGAGGCCGTCACCGCCAAGGCGCGCAGGGCGGTCTTCTGCTTGGTGTTCAGGACGCTCATCGGACGTCTCCTTTGGAAAGGTCGGGGACGGGGCGCTCAGCCCACGTCGGTGAAAATGCTTTCGATTGGCGCCTCGAACAGGCGGGCGATCTTGAAGGCCAGGGGCAGGCTGGGGTCGTACTTGCCGGTCTCGATGGCGTTGACGCTCTGGCGGCTGACCTCGAGCTTGTCGGCGAGGTCAGCCTGGCTCCAGCCGCGTTCGGCGCGCAGCACGCGCAGGCGGTTGTCCATCAGCTGCGCTCCGCCCGGCGGTCGGCGACCTTGGCCGCGCACTGGGCCATGCCCATCGCCGCGCAGAAGACGATGAAGGCGTAGTAGGCCGGGGCGTGGGGCGCGTTCGCGTAGGACTCCAGGAAGCCCCAGACCGTGGCGATCGCCAGGGTGATCCCCGCGCCCCACAGGATCGACTGCACCTGCCGCGCGCGCAGATATTCGTCGGTCTCCTCCACCAGGTAGCGCCCCATGGCCCAGATCACGACCAGAAGAGGCAGGGCGGGCAGGAGGGCGGCGAGGTAGAGCAAGGGGCCCGTGGGCGGCGCATGCTTGACCCACCACGTCACCCCGAGGATCGCCGCCACATAGGCGGCCATCGCCGGCGCGAACCGCTTCAGGTATCGGCACCCGGCGGGATTGGTCGGACTCATGGATCAAGTCTCCTTGTCGAAGTGACAAGCAAACATGACTCAAGCCTCCCGTAATGTCAAGCGAGCACGACTAAAGGTTTGGGGGCCTTGTCACATCTCGCTTCGGCGCCCGCTCCGCCCTATCTGCCCGCGATGCCTGAACTCCCCGAGGTCGAGACCGTCCGCCGCGGCCTCCAGCCCGCGCTGGAGGGCGCCCGGCTCGTGCGGGTGGAGGCGCGGCGGCCCGACCTGCGCTTTCCGCTGCCCGATCGCTTCGCGGCGCGGCTCCGGGGCGCGCGGGTGGAGGCGCTGGCGCGGCGGGCCAAATACCTGCTGGCGCGGTTGGATACAGGCGAGACCTGGATCACCCACCTCGGCATGACCGGCCGCTTCACGGTCTCGACGGGGGAGGCGACCGCAACGCCGGGCGTCTTCTTTCACGCCGCGAGCGCCGACCCCAAGCACGAGCACGTGGTGATCGAAACCGACGCGGGCGTGCGCATCGCCTTCAACGACGCCCGCCGTTTCGGCTACATGGACCTGGCGCTCGCCGGGGAGGTGGAGCATGGCCGATGGCTGGGCGGCCTCGGCCCCGAGCCGCTCTCGGCCGCCTTCGACGCGGCGCATCTGGTCCGCGCCTTCACCGGCAAGCGCCAGAACGTGAAGGCCACCCTGCTCGACCAGCGGATCGTGGCGGGTCTCGGCAACATCTACGTCTGCGAGGCGCTGCACCGCGCCCGGATCGCGCCCGCGACGGCCGCCGGCGACCTGCGGCTGCCCAGGCTGAAGCGCCTCGTCGCCGCCGTGCGCGAGGTGCTGGAGGAGGCGATCGCCGCCGGCGGCTCGACGCTCCGCGACTACCGCAACGCCGAGGGAGACCTCGGCTATTTCCAGCACAGCTTCCGAGTGTACGGCCGCGAGGAGAGCCCTTGCCTGACGCGGGGATGCCGGGGCGTGGTGGAGCGGGTCGTGCAGGCGGGCCGCTCGACCTTCCACTGCCCCGCCTGCCAGCGCTGAGGCCGCCCTTCTCGCGCCGCCCGCCGCCCGCTAGGGTCCGCTCCGATGAGCCCTGCGCCGCGCCGCCGCCCTTTCCGCCTCGCAGCGACCGTGGGCGCCGCCCTCGCCCTGTCGTTCACGGCGGGTCCGGCCCTCGCCCGGCCGCCGATCTGGACGGTGAAGGGGCCGCATGGGGCGACCGTCACCCTGTTCGGCTCGGTGCACCTCCTGTCCGACCGGACCGACTGGGCCGACCCGCAGCTCGACGCCGCGTTGGCCAGGGCGGGACGTCTTTTGTTCGAGGTGCCGCTCGACCCGGCCGCTCAGGCCGCGGCGGGGAGCGAGGCGATGGCGAGGGGCCTCCTGCCGCAGGACCGGGCGCTGTCGCCAATGCTCTCGCCGGAGGCGCGGGAGCGGCTGCAACGGGTGGCGGCCTCGGTCGGCGCCGACCCGGCGCTGCTGGAGCGGCTGCGGCCTTGGCTGGCGGAGGTGACCGTCTCGATCCTCTACTTCCAGAAGCGCGGGGCCAAGGCGGACCTCGGCGTGGAGAAGACCATCGACGGGCGCACGCCCCCCGCCGTCGTCCGCGGCGCGCTGGAGAGCGTGTCGGACCAGATCGCCGCGCTCTCCGGTGCGTCGGAGGCCGACCAGGTGAAGTCGCTGGAGGAGACCCTGCGCGAGATCGAGCAGGAGCCCGACAGCTTCGACAAGCTCGCCGCCGCCTGGGCGCGGGGCGACGTCAAGACCATCGAGGCGGAGGGGCTGGAAGACCTGCGCCGCAACGCGCCGGGCGCCTTCCAGCGGCTAGTCTCCGACCGCAACGCTAAATGGACGCCTGAGATCGAGGCGCTGCTGCAGGGTCGTGACGACGCCGTCGTTGTGGTCGGCGTGGGCCACTTGGTCGGCGCCGGCGGGGTGCCGGCGCTCCTGCGGCGCGACGGCTATGCCGTGGTCGGCCCGTGATCGCCGCCCTCCTGCTCGCCGCGACCACCCTCGCTGCTCCGGTCCGGGCGGGGATGGGCGGGCATGCGGTGGAGGCGCAGTCGCGGCTGCTGCCCGACCTGCCCGTGATGCCGGGGCTGTGGGAGTCGGGGTCGGGCTTCGCCGTCCCTCTCGCCCGCGGGACGCGGCTGGCCGAGACGCGGCTCTTGGGACGGGCGTCCGACGTGCAGGTCCAGGCCTATTACGCCCGCGCCCTGTTGCAGGCCGGATGGCGCCAGCAGGCAGAGGCGCCCTACCTCTACCGGCGCGGCCGCGAGCGGCTGGTGCTGCGCGTGGGCGCGCACCGCGCGGGCGGGGGCGTGCTGACCGAGGCGCTGTTCGTCGTCACCCCCGAGGGCGCGCCGCCGCCCGGCCCACCCCGCCGAGGACCCGCCCGATGACCGACTACGCCACCCTCCTGGTCGAGCGCGCCGATGGCGTGGCGCTGGTGCGCCTGAACCGCCCGCAGGCGCTGAACGCGCTGAACGGCGAGCTCTTGGGCGAACTCTCCGCGCTCCTGGCCGAGCTGGAGGGAGACGCGGGGATTGGCTGTGTCGTGCTCACGGGCTCGGATAAGGCGTTCGCGGCGGGGGCCGACATCAAGGAGATGCAGCCCAAGACCTTCGCCGAGATGTTCGGTGAGGACTACTTCGCCGCGGGGCACGATGGGGTGGCGCGGTTCAGGAAGCCGATCATCGCCGCGGTCTCGGGCTATGCGCTCGGCGGCGGGTGCGAGCTGGCGATGATCTGCGACTTCATCATCGCGTCGGAGACCGCCAAGTTCGGCCAGCCCGAGATCAACCTCGGCGTCGCGCCCGGCATCGGCGGCAGCCAGCGCCTGACCCGCTTTGTCGGCAAGTCCAAGGCGATGGACATGATCCTGACCGGCCGGATGATGGACGCGGCGGAGGCGGAGCGGTCCGGCCTCGTCAGCCGCGTGGTCGCCGCGGACGCGCTGATCGAGGAGGCGATGACGGCGGCCAGGAAGATCGCCGCCTCCGCCCCCTTGGCGGTGATGATGAACAAGGAGATGGTCAACGCCGCCTACGAGACGACCCTCAGCCAGGGCGTGAAGCTGGAGCGCCGGATGTTCCACAGCCTGTTCGCGCTCGAGGACCAGAAGGAGGGGATGGCGGCGTTCGTGGAGAAGCGGAGGCCGGGGTTTTCGGGGCGGTGAGCCGAGCGGCCGAGGCTGGCGCCGATCGCAACTCGGCTACTTCCTAAAGTCCCAGCCCAGTGTTCGACGCGCCGCAGGCTCGTCGAAATCTTCAAGGACGCCCTG
>CAZZZR010000034.1:0-15973 GCA_964658605.1 uncultured Caulobacter sp.
GAAGCGCGCCTTGCCGAAGCGCGCGCCCGTCAGCGAGGCGTTGGAGAAGTCCGCGCCCCGGCCCTGCGCGGCCATGAAGTTCGCACCCTGAAGCTCGGCGTTGGCGACGACCGCGCCGTCCAGCCGCGCGCCGCCGAAGTTGGCGCCGCTGAGCGAGGCGGAGTTCAGGTGGGCGCCCGAGAGGTTGGCCCCGGAGAAGCTCGCGCCCTGGCCTTCCAGCCCCGCCATCTGCGCGCCGGCGAATGCGGCGCCGTCGAACCGCGACCCCATCACCGAGGCGCTGCGCAGGTCGGCCTTGGTGAAGTCGCTCCCGCGGAAGCTGGAGCCGATCGCCTGGGCGCCGCGCAGGTCCGCGCCGGTGAGCACCGCCTGGCTGAAGTCGGCGTTCATCAGGCTCGCCCCCACCAGCTTCTTGCCCGCCAGCTCGCACTTCACGCAGCTGCCGCCGATGGACATGCGCTTGGCCACGTCCCGGTCTGCCATGGCGGCGTGCGCGGCGGGAGCGGCGACACCCAAGGTCAGGGCCGCGGCGGCGAAGGCGAGGAACGGGCGGGGCATGGCGGCCTCCGTGGGAGCTACGCCTGTCGAGATGCGGGTTGCGACGCGGTCACGCCACTTAAATGACGGTAACCCGCGTGAATTCCCTGTCACGCGCGCCGGTGGCGACTAGCGACAGGGCGGGACGGCGAGGCCCCGCGGCAGCGTGGTGGACGCGTCGCCGCAGGCGCGCGACAGCTGGGCGCGGGTGAGCCCCCGCGTCCGCGACATCTCCGCGCCGGAGAGGTTGGCCCCGTCGAGCCGGCTCCCCTCCATGTCCGCCTCCTGCAGATAGGCCCCCACGAGGCTGGCGTTGGTCAGGTCGGCGCCCCTGAGGTCGACCCCGGTCATCACCGCGCCGTAGGCGTCGAGGTCGCGCAGGTCCGCGCCCGCCAGCCGCGCGCGCGTCATCACGGCGGCCGAGACGTCGGCCTGCCGCAGCCGCGCATGGCTGAAGTCGCGTCCCTTCAGCGAGGCGTTCGCCAGGGGGGCCTGGAACAGGTTGCAGCCGGGGCACGAGGCGCCCGCCTGCACGCGCGCGACCTGCCCGGCGTTCTGGGCGTCCGCCGGGGCGGCCAGCGACAGCGCGAACAGCAACGGGGTGACGAAGCGGGCGAGGGGCATGGACGGTCTCCGCCAAACACCCTGCCCGACCCGCCTCAAGACGAGCTTAAGCCCCCGCCCTCAGCGCGAGGCCGTGGCGTTCGGCGGCAGCGCGCCGTCCGCCGACGGGAGCGACGCCACGGTGGCGCTGGGCAGGCTGGGGGTCCAGCCGCCGCGGTGCAGGTCGGCGGTGAGGGTCAGGGGCGCGGAGCCTCCGGCCAGCCGCGCGCGGTAGACCTCCAGGTTCTCCATCACGCGCATGACGTAGTTGCGCGTCTCGGTGAAGGGGATGCACTCCAGGAACTCGGCCGGGTCGATGGTGGTCTGGCGCGGGTCGCCGCAGTCGGTGGTCCATTGCGCCGCGCGGCCGGGCCCCGCGTTGTAGCCCGCCGCCGCCAGCACGTAGGAGCCGCCGAACTGCCCGGCGATCTGGCCCAAGTAGGCCGCGCCCAGACGCATGTTGTAGTCCGGGTCGTCCAGCTGGGAGGGCGAGTAGGAGACGCCGCTCTTGCGCGCAACGATCGCGGCAGTTGCGGGCATCAGCTGCATCAGACCGCGCGCGCCGGCGCCGGACCGCACGCCCGGGTCGAAGCCGCTCTCCTGCCGGGTGATCGCCAGGGTGAAGGCCGCTTCCGGCAGATCGCCGCCAGCCGGCGCGGTGCGGAGCGGGTAGCCGCGCTCCGTCAGCGGCAGCGCCTTCATGCCTGCCGCCCGCGCCACCCGCATAGCCAGGTCTTGGTCGCCGTAGGCGCGGGCGAGGTCGACGAGCTGGGCGAACTGGCCCGCGGTGGCGAAATCGTCGTCGATGGCCAGCACGAAGGTGCGGAAGAGGTCGCGCTGCCCCGCGTCGCCCAGGAGCTTGGCCGCCTTCACCGTCTCGCGCGCGTTGAACGCCACCCGATCGTCGGAGGTGGGCTGCGGCTCCACCGGCAGGGTGATCCGCGTCAGCCCCGCGCGCTCGGCCGACAGCTGGCCGTAGAAGGCGGTGACGTGCGCCGCGCCCAGGCGGTATTCGGTGCGCGCGCCCGCGAGGTCGCCCTGCGCCTCCTTGGTGCGGCCCAGCCAGTAGTAGGCGCGGCTGAGGGTGACGGGCGTCTGGCCCACCCGCTCGATGTTGGCGAAGTGCGGCTCGGCGAGCTTCGGCTGCTTCAGCTTGGTCAGGGCGATCCAGCCGGCGAAGAATTCGGCCTCGGTGTAGTCGGTCCCGTCCGACAGGCCGTGCGCGACCGCCACCTGGTAGGCGCCCTGTGGATCGCCCGCCTTGAGCGCCGCCTGCATCAGCGCCCGGCGCTCGGCCCAGACCGCGCCCGCGGCCTCGGCCGTCGGCGGGGTGGACGGCAAGGTCTTGAGCAGGCCCACCGCCATCACGTCGAGCCCGCGCTTGCGGTAGTAGCGGGCGCGGTCGAACGTCAGGCCGGGATCGTTCTGCAGCGCGGGCGGAACGGCCGCGACGAGATCCGCCGCGTCGGGGCGGTCCGCCCGCAGCGCCATGCGTGCATTGGCCAGGACCGCCTGGTCCCCGGAGAGCACGGGCAGCAGCGCCCGCAGCGCCGGTCCCTGCTGGCCGTAGAGCAGCACGCTGACGCGACGGGCGTGGTCGTCCGGCGTCAGCCATGCGCCGTAACGGGCGAGCATCCGCGCCTGCACGTCGGCCTCGAAGCTCTTGTCGCGCCAGACGTGGCGGATCAGGCGCTGCGCGTCGTCGAGCCGGCCCTGCGCCTGCCAGGCGCCGGCGAGCGCCATGGCGCCCTCGGCGGTGTCGGGCTCGCGGCCGGCGAACCAGGCGACAACCTGCGCAGGGGGAGTGGCGGCCGTCTCCATGGCGCGCTCGGCGGCGGCGCGGCGGCGGGAGGCACGGGGCCAGCCGACGAGGTCGCGCTGGGCTGAGTCCAGTTCGGCGAAGCTGAGCTTGTTCCCCGCGGCGTCGATCTCCGCCCAGAGCACCAGCTTGCGTGCGACCGGATCGCCCAGCGTCGAGGCGAGCGACTGCGCCGTGGCGACGTCCCCACGCCGCGCGGCCGCCAGCGCCTGGAGGAGGGGAGAGCCGGCGGACGCGGGCGGAGCGCCCAGCTGGTCGTAGGGGATCGACAGGGGCGAGGGTGCGCCGCCTGCGTTGAGGCTGGTGTAGGGGATCGGCTGCGCCTGCGCCGCCCAGGCGACCGCCGCGCCCGCGCCCAGCAGCGTCCAGCGCCCGAGCGGCGCGTCGATCCAGCGTCGGCGAGGCGGACTTGGGGTCCGGGCGGGGGCCATGGCGGTCTCCGGCGAGCGCGGGAACGGAACGCGGCGCTCGTACGCCGACAGGGTGAGCATCGCCGCCGCCGCCCGCAAGCGCAGCGGTCGTCCGCCCTGCCGGTGCAAAACGCCACACCAGGACGCGCCCTCCCGGTTGACGCCCGCTTAACGCCGCCGCACCTGTCGCATCCATGGCCGAACCCCTGTTCTCCGGCGTCCTGACCGCCCTCGTGACGCCGTTCCGCGACGGCGAGGTGGACCGCGACGCCTTCGTGCGCCTGGTGGAGCGCCAGATCGCCGCGGGCGTCCCCGGGCTGGTCCCGGTGGGGACCACCGGCGAGACGGCGACGCTCAGCCACGACGAGCACCGCGCGGTGGTCGAGCTGTGCGTCCGGACGGCGGCGGGACGAGCCAAGGTGCTGGCGGGCGCCGGATCGAACTGCACGGCCGAGGCGATCGAGCTCGTGCGCTACGCCAAGGCAGCGGGCGCGGACGGCGCGCTGGTCGTCACCCCCTATTACAACCGGCCCAGCCAGGAAGGGCTGGAGGCCCACTACGCCGCCATCGCGCAGGCCTGCGACCTGCCGGTGGTGATCTACAACGTGCCCTCCCGTACCGGGTCGGACATCGCCAACGCCACGGTCGCGAAGCTGGCCCAGCGCGCGTCCATCGTCGGGATCAAGGACGCGACGGGCGACCTCGGCCGGGTGAGCTGGATGCGGCTGCGGTGCGGGGAGGGGTTCGCGCTTCTGTCGGGGGACGATCCCAGCGCCCTGGGGTATGTGGCGCAGGGCGGCCACGGGCTGATATCGGTCACGGCGAACGTGGCGCCGGAGCCTTGCGCACGGCAGATGGCGTACGCGCTGGCGGGCCGCTTCGCCGAGGCGCTCGCGCTGCAGGATCGGCTGATCGACCTGCACAAGGCCCTGTTCCTCGACAGCTCGCCCGCACCGACGAAGTTCGCCCTGGCGGAGCTGGGGCTCTGCTCCGACGTGTTGCGGCTGCCGCTGACTCCCTGCGCCGAGACGGTCAAGCCCGCCGTCCGCGAAGCCATGCGCGTCGCCGGCGCGTTGTAGCGCCCCATGGCCTCCACCCCGCCCTCCGAACAGAAGCTGATCGCAGAGAACCGCCGCGCCCGGTACGACTACTTCCTCGAGGAGAGCCTCGAGGCCGGGCTGATGCTGACCGGCAGCGAGGTCAAGAGCCTGCGGCTGGGCCGCGCCAACATCGCCGAGAGCTACGCCTCGGTGGAGAACGGCGGCATCTTCCTCGTCAACGCCTACATCCCCGAGTACGCGCCAGCGAACCGCTTCAACCACGAGCCGCGCCGGCCGCGGAAGCTGCTGCTGCACAAGAAGGAGATCGGCAAGCTCGCGGGCGCCATCCAGAAGGAGGGGCGCACCATCATCCCGACCCGCCTCTATTGGGACGCGAAGGGCCGGGCGAAGCTGGAACTCTCGGTCGCCAAGGGCAAGAAGGCGCACGACAAGCGCGAGGCCGAGGCCGCGCGCGACTGGCAGCGCGACAAGGCGCGCCTGATGCGCGACCTGGGCTGAGGCCCTATCCGGTCGCCTCCTCGTCGTTCTCGTGGGTGGTGGCGGCGTAGGCGATCAGGGCGGCGACCAGCAGCAGGAAGGCGCCCAGCACGAAGGGCGCGCCTGAGAGCGGCATCGCCTGTCCCGGCCGCACGAACCAGGCGAAGGTCAGGCTGAACAGCGTCGGGCCGAGCAGTTCGGAGATGCCGGTGAGGCTGGCGTTGGCGCCCTGAAGCTGCCCCTGCTCGGACGCGGAGACGTGGCGCGTCATCAGTCCCTGCGCCGCCGGCCCCGACAGGCCCCACAGCGCCAGCACGGGGATGCCGAGCCACAGGGCGTGGCCCGTCGGCGCGAGGCCGGTGATCGCCAGGCCGCCCACGCCGAACAGGAGGCCCACGACCAGGGCGGCGCGGTTTCCGAACGCCTTCACGAATGGCCGCAGCACCACGACCTGCACGGCCGCCAGCGCCACGCCGACCATCCCCAGCGTCAGGCCGATCTGCCCGGGCGTCCAGCCGTAGCGGTGGATGACGTAGAGCACGACCGTGGTCGGAAGGCTCACCTGCGCCAGGTTGGACAGGAAGACCACCGCCGACAACCCCGTCAGCTCGGGGTGCCGGCGCAGCATCACCAGCGCCCCGATGGGATTGGCCCGCTTCCAGCTGAAGCCCGAGCGCAGGGCCTTCGGCAGCGACTCGGGCAGCACCAGGAGGCCGTAAGCGGCGTTGGCCAGGCTGAACACCGCGGCGACCACGAACGGCAGCTTGGGGCTGTATTCGCCGAGCACGCCCCCCAGCGCCGGCCCCACCATGAAGCCCAGCCCGAACGCCGCGCCCAGGAGGCCGAAGGCGCCCGCCCGCTTCTCCGCGCTGTGCGTGTCGGCGATGTAGGCGCTCGCCGTTCCGAAGCTCGCCCCGGTGATGCCGCTGATCACCCGACCGACGAACAGCCAGGCCAGGTTCGGCGCCCAGGCCAGCAGCACGTAGTTCAGCCCCAGGCCCAGGTTGGACAAGAGGATCAGCGGCCGTCGCCCGAAGCGGTCGCTGAGCGAGCCGATCACAGGCGAGAAGAAGAACTGCATCAGGGCGAAGACGGTGTTGAACAGCCCGTAGATCGCCGCCGCCTCGCTGGTGTTGCCCGACACGAAGCGGCGCACGAGCGTCGGCAGCACCGGCGCGGTCATCCCCAGCGCCATGGCGTCGAGCCAGACGGTGATGAAGATGAAGGCGAGCGCCGCGCGCCCCCGCACCGCGGGCGCCCCCGCCTGCGGCTGTCCCCGCTCGCGGGCCTCGGGCGCCGTCATGCGGCGGGAGGAGGGGGAAGCGGCGACACGGAGGCGACCTTAGACGAGGCGGGGCGAGGGGGCGAACGCGACGGTGAGTCTCAGGCGGACGCGCCGTCGAGGTGGCGGCGGACGGCGGCGAACACGGCTTGGAACATGGCGGGCGTCAGGCGGCCGGTGTTCGTGTTCAGGCGCGAGCAGTGGTAGCTCGAGAACAGCCGCACCGCTCCCACGTCCGCCTCCACGCCGTGTCCGGCGGCCATGGCGTCGGGCCGCGCGCCCAGCGCCTTCAGCACGTTCCTGCGCGAGACGTCGCCCAGCGTCACCACGGCCTTGAGGCGCGGCAGGTCGGCCAGGCGCGCGCTGAGGAAGGGCCGGCAGGTCGCCTCCTCGACGGGGAGCGGCTTGTTTCCGGGCGGCGCGCAGCGGACCGCATTGGTGATCATGGCGTCGAGCAGCTCCAA
Source organism: uncultured Caulobacter sp. (assembly GCA_964658605.1). Lineage (GTDB taxonomy): Bacteria > Pseudomonadota > Alphaproteobacteria > Caulobacterales > Caulobacteraceae > JASLDZ01. The sequence goes on from CAZZZR010000034.1 coordinate 6,654, forward strand.
CCCGTCGTCGGGGCGGGCGACGTAGGTCCCGCGCGCGAAGCCGAACTTGCCGAGCGTGGCGTAGAGCAGCTCGCCCGCGTAGTCGCCTGTGAAGGGCCGACCTGTGCGGTTGGCGCCCATGCGCCCGGGGGCGAGGCCTACGACCAGCAGTCGCGCTTGCGGATCGCCCCACGACGGCGCCGGGCCGTTCCAGGCTCCCGGCAGAGCCGCGCGGTTCTCCTGACGATAGGCGACGAGGCGCGGGCAGAGCGGGCAGTCGCGCGGCGGCTCGGCGCCGAAGCGGCCGTAGGCTTGGGTCGCGCGCGTGACGTCGGCGTCGGAGGCGGCTAGTCGGGCGGGCATGGACGAGGTGGCGATCCTGGCTGGCGAGTGGGACGAGGCTGTGGTGCTGGCGCTGGGCGCGAACCTGCCCGCGGCGGGGTCGGCCTCGGTGGAGGAGGGACTGGAGCGGGCGCTCGCCCGCTTCTCCGACGTGGGGCTGAAGCTCGTCAAGCGCTCGGGGTGGTGGCGCTCGGCGGCGTGGCCGGATCGCCGCGACCCGGTTTTCGTGAACGGGGTGGCCATCGTGGAGACCGCGTTGTCGCCGGAGGCGGTGCTCGCCGCCCTGCACCGGCTGGAGGCCGACGCCGGTCGCGTGCGCACCGCCGCCAACGCGCCGCGCCCGCTCGACCTCGACCTCGTGGCCTACGGCCGGCGCGTCCAGGCCGAGCGGCCTGCGCTTCCCCACCCCCGGGCCCACGAGCGGCGCTTCGTCATGGGACCGCTGGCGCAGGTCGCGCCGGGCTGGCGCCACCCGGTGCTCGGCCTCTCCGCCTTGCGCCTCGCCGAGGCGGCGACCGTCGGGCGCGACGCCTACCCGGTCTAGGCGGGGGCGGCTCCGCGCCGGGCAGCCGGCGTGATCGGGCCCGCGCCGCTCTTGCGAGCCGCCGCGAAGGTCAGGGTGGCGTGGTCCGGGCTCGGGTGGCGCACCTTGGAGGGACGGCCCTGCGCGCGCATCCGTGCCTCCGCGTCCGCCCAGGAGACCAGCGCGGGGTCCGTCTGCTCCCAGTGCGCGACGCTGGCCTCGTCGCACCAGTCGAGCAGCCTGGGCATCGCGGCGAGGTGGTCGCCGCCGGTCATGAAGGCGCGCATGCTCTCGCGCGCATCCCACAGGGTCATGGTCCAGAAGGTCAGCCGGCGGTCCGGCAGGAGGGAGCCTTCCAGGAAGCCCTGCGCCCGCTTCACCTGCGCGATCGACCGCAGCGTACGCAGCGCGAAGGACGGCATGAACCGCAGCGAGCGGATGCGCAGTCGCGTGACGCTGACGAAGTGGCTCAAGACGACCCCCGGGCGGCCCTCGCTAGGTTGCGCCGGATCGCGTAAAACACTATTTCCGCCGATCCGCTATAAGCCGTTTCTGAGGTTCGCATGGCCCGCGTCACCGTCGAGGATTGCGTCGAACGCGTCCCCAACCGCTTCAGCCTCGTGCTGCTGGCGGCCCACCGCGCGCGCGCCATCTCGACCGGCTCTCCTCTGGAGATCGACCGCGACAACGACAAGAACCCCGTCGTGGCGCTCCGCGAGATCGCCGAGGACGCCATCGTCTCCGACGACGTGCGCGAATCTCTGATCGTCTCGCTGCAGCGCGTCGACGAGCGGACGGAGGCGGAGGAGGAGGCCGAGACGCTGGCCCTGATCCACGACCCGCAACACATGCACATGAGCGAGCAGGAGCTCGTCCGGGCGCTCCAGAGCGACCGCGACGGCGCGCAGGAGGAACGCTACTGACGCCCGAGGGCGTCAGTCTCCTCTCCCCCGACGCGGCGGTCGACACCGCCGCGCCCCCATCACCCGTATCGGCTCCTCCGCCCGAGGCCGCTCGGCCGAAGGCGCGCTACCTGCGTCAGTACGAGCTGATCGAGCGGGTCAAGGCCTACGACCCCTCGGCCGACGAGGCGCTCCTGAACCGCGCCTACGTCTACGCCATGCGCATGCACGGGGCGCAGCTGCGGGCCTCGGGCGACCCCTATTTCGCGCACCCCATCGAGGTGGCGGGCATCGTCACCGAATACCGGCTCGACACCGCAGCCGTGGTCACCGCCCTCCTGCACGACGTGATCGAGGACACGCCGGTCACCCGCGCGGACATCGCCGAGAAGTTCGGCGAGGAGGTGGCGACCCTGGTCGAGGGCGTGACCAAGCTCTCCAAGCTGGAGTTCAGCGTCGAGGCCACGCGCCAGGCCGAGAACCTGCGCAAGTTCATCCTGGCTATTTCCAAGGACGTGCGGGTGCTGCTGGTCAAGCTGGCCGACCGCCTGCACAACATGCGCACCCTGCAGTTCATCGCGAGCCCCGCCAAGCGCGAGCGGATCGCGCGCGAGACGCTGGACATCTACGCCCCGCTCGCCCGGTCGATCGGCGTGCACCGCATCTGTTCGGAGCTGGAGGAGCTCAGCTTCCAGCACCTGAACCCCACGGCCCGCGCCGCCATCGTGCGTCGGCTCGAGTCTCTGCGTGCGGCGCAGGGCCCTGCGGTGGAGAAGCTGTCCAAGGAGATCGCGGAGAGCCTCGACGAGGCGGGCATCGCCGCCAGCGTCTACGGGCGGGAGAAGAAGCCCTACTCGATCTGGCGCAAGCTGCAGCGCAAGTCAGTGGGCTTCTCGGCGATGGCCGACATCTACGCCTTCCGCGTCATCGTGGAGAGCGAGGACGACGCCTACCGGGCGCTCGGCGTTATCCACCGCGCCTGGCGCTGCGTGCCGGAGCGCTTCAAGGACTACATCTCCACCCCCAAGCGGAACAACTACCGCTCGCTGCACACCACCGTGGTCGGCCCCTCGGGCCTGCGCGTGGAAATGCAGATCCGCACCGAGGCGATGGACCGGGTGAACGAGGAGGGGGTGGCCGCCCACTGGCGCTACAAGACCGGCGCCTACGGCTTCGACCGCGAGGGATCGCTGGCGCAGGGCGGCGTCGATCCGCTGCAGAACCTGCGCCACCTCGTGCAGATGCTGGAGCACGGCGGCGATGCGGAGGAGCTGGTCGAGCACGCCAAGCTCGAGATGTTCCTCGACCAGGTGTTCGTCTTCACCCCCAAGGGGCGGCTGATCAGCCTGCCGCGCGGCGCCATGCCGCTCGACTTCGCCTACGCCGTGCACACCGACGTGGGCGACACCGCCATCGGCGTGAAGGTCAACGGCGAGCTCAAGCCGCTGCGCAACGTGCTGCAGAACGGCGACGTGGTGGAGGTCATCCGGGGACCCAAGCCCACGACGGCTCCCGACTGGCGCTCGCTGACCGTCACGGGCCGCGCCCGCTCCGCCATCCGCCGCCATATCCGCAGCGTCGAGAAGGAGGAGTTCACCCGCCTCGGCCGAGCCGCGGTCGAGCAGGCGTTCGTCCGGGCCGGCAAGGCGCTGGCGGAGGTGTCTCTGCGGCCGGCGCTCGACCGCTACGCCGCCGCCTCGGACGACGATCTCTACGACATGGTGGGCCGCGGCCGGGTGGCCGCCGCAGCCGTGCTGGTCGAGGTGTTCCCCGGCCTGAAGGAGAGCGAACGCGCCGCCGCCGCCGCCCGGGTGCGGATCGAGGACGGCAAGGCCGCGCGCCTCTACGTGCGCGGCGGCGGCCTGACCCCCGGCGTCTCGCTGCATTTCGCCGGCTGCTGCAGCCCGGTGCCGGGCGACCGCATCGTCGGCATCCTCCAGCCGGGCGGGGAGGGTCTCGCCGTGCACACGATCGACTGCGCGCGGCTGGCGGAATTCGAGGACTCCGAGGAGCTGTGGCGCGACCTGCATTGGACGCCGGAAGCCGACCGCCACACCGTCAGCCGCACCCGCATCCTGGCCACCGCCAAGAACGCGCCCGGCGTGCTCGGCCAGGCCTGCACCCTGATCGGCGACGCGGGCGGCAACATCGTCAACATGCGCATGACCCACCGGCAGAGCGACTTCTTCGACGTCGAGTTCGAGATCGACGTGGTCGACGCCAAGCACCTGACCCACATCGCCGCCGCCCTGCGCGCCTGCCCATCGGTCGAGACGGTGGACCGGGTGAAGGGCTGAGGTTGGCGGGTCGACCCCGCGCCGCTTCCGCGCTACTCCGCCCCGCATGACCACCGACGACGTTCTCGCCGAGTTCCGCGCCGCGGGTGCGCTGCGGGAGGGGCATTTCGTGCTCTCCTCCGGCCTGCATTCCGGCGTCTTCCTGCAGAAGAACCTCGTCTTCATGCACGCCGACCGCACCGAGCGGTTGTGCAAGGCGCTGGCGGCGAAGATCGTCGCGCAGGCGGGCGACGTCGACGTGGTCGTCTCTCCCGCCGTGGGCGGCATCATTCCGGGCTACGAGACGGGTCGCCACCTCGGCGTCCCGTCCATGTACGTCGAGCGCGAGGGCGGGGCGTTCAAGCTGCGGCGCGGCTTCCAGCTGGAGCCCGGCGCCCGGGTCGCCATGGTGGAGGACATCGTCACCACCGGCCTGTCCTCGCGCGAGTGCCTGGAAGCGATCCGGCAGGCGGGGGGAGAAATCGCCTGCGCCGCCTGCCTGGTGGACCGCTCGGGCGGCCGGGCCGACGTGGGCGTTCCGCTCGTGGCGCTCGCGACGCTGGACGTGCCCGCCTATCCCGCCGACGCCCTGCCGCCCGAATTGGCCGCCATCCCGATCGAGGATCCGGGAAGCCGGAGGCTGAAGGGATGAGCGCGCCTTCGCCCCTGCGGCTGGGCGTCAACATCGACCACGTCGCCACCATCCGGAACGCCCGGGGCGGTGAGCATCCGGAGCCCCTGCGCGCCGCGCGCCAGGCGCTGGAGGCCGGCGCCGACGGGATCACCGCCCATCTGCGCGAGGACCGCCGCCACATCTCCGACGCCGACCTCGCGGGGCTCTCGCGCCTGTGCCGGGAGATGGGCAAGCCGCTGAACTTTGAGATGGCCGTCACCGACGAGATGGTCGGCATCGCGCTCGCCCACCGGCCGCACGCCGTCTGTCTCGTGCCCGAGCGGCGGGAGGAGCGCACCACGGAAGGCGGGTTGAACGTCGACCTCGGCCACAACGTCATCGCACCCGCCGTGCGGCGCCTGCGCGAGGAGGGCGGCGCGCGGGTGTCGCTCTTCATCCAAGCGGACCCGAGGCAGGTGGCCGCCTCCGTCCACGTCGGGGCCGACGTGGTCGAACTGCACGTCGGCGCCTATTGCGACGCGTTGCGGGCAGGGGAGGATCAGGCCGCCGAGCGCCGGCTGCACGCCCTGCAGGACGCTGCGCTGGACGCCTGTCACCAGGGCCTGGAGGTCCACGCCGGCCACGGGATCGACTACGATAGCGTCTCCTCGGTCGCGGCCATTCCCGAGATCTTGGAGCTGAACATCGGGCACTTCCTGATCGGCGAGGCGGTGTTCACCGGCATTGGGCCCGCGATCGCGCGGATGCGGGCGCTGATGGATGCGGCGCGGGGAACGGCGCACCCGAAAGGTTCGGTCGCAACCGCCGAGCCTTTCCCGAGCCTCCGGACCATCACGTGAGCCCCGCCCGGTGATCCTCGGCATCGGCTCCGATCTTGCCGACATCCGGCGCGTGGCGGAGACGCTGGAGCGGTTCGGCGAGCGGTTCACGCACCGCATCTTCACCGAGGTCGAGCGGGCGCGCTCCGAGCGCAAGGGCGTCGCCGCGGCCAGCTACGCCAAGCGCTTCGCCGCCAAGGAGGCCTGCGCCAAGGCGCTCGGCACGGGCATCCGGCGCGGCGTCTTCTGGCGCGACATGGGGGTGGTGAACCTCCGCTCCGGCCAGCCGACCCTGGCGCTCACCGGCGGCGCGGCCGCGCGGCTGGCCGAGATGACGCCGGCCGGGATGAGCGCGCGCATCCACCTCAGCCTCACCGACGAGCCGCCCTATGCCCAGGCCTTCGTGGTCATCGAGGCGCTGCCCGACGGTCTCGGATCGCATCAGTCGTAGCCGTAAAGCTTGCTCGAAGCCTCGCCGCGCGATACGCCCGCCGCCTGAATTCCGCCCTGTCGCGGCCCGAACCTTGCAGGCTCACGACCCCGTGGCGACGTCCGACCTTCCTCCCTCCGAGCGCGAACCCGGCATGAGCACCTCCGACATCGCCACCGAGGGCGACGTTCCCGCCGCGACGCCCGCCGAGGAGACGCCCAAGAAGAGCGGCGCGCGGGAGGCGATCGACCTGTTCAAGACCGTCGCCTACGCGCTCCTGATCGCGCTCGTGCTGCGGGTGGTGCTGTTCCAGCCCTTCACCATCCCATCGGCCTCGATGGAGCCCAACCTCTACGAGGGCGACTACATCATCGTGTCGAAGTTCGCCTATGGCTGGAGCCGCCACAGCCTGCCGTTCAGCCCGCCGCTTTTCTCGGGCCGGATCCTGCAGCGCGGGCCCGACCGGGGCGACATCGTGGTGTTCAAGCTGCCCAGCAACGACAGGGTCGACTACATCAAGCGCCTGATCGGCCTGCCGGGCGACCGGATCCAGGTGAAGGGCGGCGCCCTCTTCCTCAACGGCGAGAAGGTGCCGCGCGCGGCCGAGGGGACGGGCCCCGCCCTCTGCCCGTTCGGCCCGGTGGCCGACTCGGCGCGATTCCGCGAGACGCTGCCCAACGGCAAGACCTACGTCACCAACGACTGCACGCCCAACGACGGGGGGGCCGACAACACCGCCGTCTACACCGTGCCGGCGGGCTGCTATTTCATGATGGGCGACAACCGCGACAACTCGCTGGACAGCCGCTTCGACCCGGGCCTGATCCCTGCCGGCTCGGCCCGCTGCGCCTGGGATTCTTCTGTGGATGAGAAGCTGAACGGCGGCGAGCCCGGCGTCGGCTTCGTCCCGGCCGAGAACCTCGAGGGGAAGGCGGACCTGATCCTGTTCTCGTGGACCAAGGGCGCGAGCCTGTTCAAGCCGTGGACCTGGGTGCTGAACGCCCGGCCCTCGCGCTGGCTTCACCCCCTGAAGTGAGCGCGTCTTCTTGAGCGAACGGGCCACCGCCGTCGCGGCTCTCGCCGCTCGCCTCGGCCACGACTTCAGGGACCCTGGGCTGCTCGAACGCGCGCTCACACACCGGAGCGCCGGCGACGGCGCCACCCGCGTGGCCGACAATGAGCGGCAAGAGTTCCTGGGGGACCGGGTGCTTGGCCTTGTCGTCGCCGAGCGGCTGATGGCGCTGGACCCCGACGCGCCGGAAGGCGACCTTGCAGCGCGGCTGAACGCCCTGGTCAGCCGCGAGGCCTGCGCCTCCGTGGCCCGGCGGCTCGATCTCGGCCCGGCGCTGCGCCTGTCAGGCGGCGAGACGCGCTCGGGCGGGCGCGACAAGGGCTCGATCCTGGCGGGCGCGATGGAGGCGGTGATCGCCGCCGTCTACGCCGACGGGGGCCTGGAGGCGGCGCGAGCCCTCATCGAACGCTGGTGGCCGCAGGAGTTCGACCGCATCGACGCGCCCCGGCCCAAGGACTCCAAGACCTCGCTGCAGGAGTGGGCGCAGGCCCGCGGCCTGCCGCTGCCGTCCTATTCGGTGGCGGACCGGCGTGGCAGCGACCATCTTCCCGTCTTCACCGTCGAGGTCACGGTGCAGGGCCTCGCGCCGGCGCGGGCCGAGGGCTCCTCCCGCCGGCTGGCGGAGAAGGCGGCGGCGCAGGCGATGATCGAGCGGGAAGGGGCGGCGTGAGCGACGACACCAAGGCCATGGCGGCGGGAGCGGCGACCCGGGCGGGGTTCGCCGCGGTGCTCGGCGCGCCGAACGCCGGAAAGTCCACGCTGGTCAATCGGCTGGTGGGCCAGAAGGTCTCCATCGTCACCCAGAAGGTGCAGACCACCCGCTTCCCCGTGCGCGGGGTGGCGATCGAGGGCGACGCGCAGATCGTGCTGGTCGACACTCCCGGCGTATTCAAGCCGCGCCGCAGGCTGGACCGCGCGATGGTGCGCTCCGCCTGGGCGGGCGCGGAGGACGCGGACGCGATCGTCCACCTCGTCGACGCCGACAGCGAGCTGGCGGAGAACCCGACCGGCGCGCAGAGGCTGAACGCGCAGGACGCCCGCACCATCACCGAGGGCCTGCCGGCGGCGCAAGGCAGGGGCGGCGGACGCAAGGCGATCCTGGCGATCAACAAGATCGACCTCGTGCCGGTCGAGCGGTTGCTGGCGCTGTCGCAACGGCTGTTCGAGACCGGAGCCTACAGCGACGTGTTCATGGTCTCGGCCCACAACGGCTCGGGTGTGGGCGACCTGAAGGCGCGGCTGGGCGCGTTGATGCCGGAAGGCCCCTGGCTCTACCCGGCCGACCAGACCGCCGACCTGCCCGTGCGCCTGCTCGCCGCCGAGATCACCCGCGAGAAGCTCTACCTGCGCGTCCACGAGGAGCTGCCCTACGCCGCCGCGGTCGAGACCACCGCCTTCACAGAGGCCAAGGGCGGGGCCGCCCGCATCGAGCAGACCATCTATGTCGAGCGGGAGAGCCAGCGCCCCATCGTGCTCGGCAAGAACGGCCAGACCTTGAAGTGGATCGGCCAGAAGGCCCGCGAGGAGCTGATCGAGATCCTCGACCGCCCGGTGCACCTTTTCCTGCACGTGAAGGTGCAGGAGAACTGGGCCGAGGACCGGGCCTTCTACCGCGAAGGCGGGCTCGAGTTCGACGCCTGAGCGGCGGCACGGGCGGGGCTGAGGCGATTCGCCGGGTTTCCTCCGCAACCGTCTGACTTGACGGCGTTTCCGCTCCCGTGCTGCGATGAGCGCTCACCATAGGGCGGGGGCCTTCGACCATGAGCGACGCGACTCTCACACGCGCGGACCTGACCGACGCGGTCCACCGCGAGGTCGGCCTGACGCGACAGGACTGCGCCGAGCTGGTCGAGCGCACGCTCGACCTCGTCACCGGCGCGCTCGAGGCCGGCGAGGAGGTCAAGCTGTCCGGCTTCGGCGTCTTCCAGGTCCGAGCCAAGCGCGCCCGTATGGGCCGCAACCCCAAGACGGGCGAGCCCGCCGCGATCGACCCCCGTCGCGTGATCAGCTTCCGGGCCTCGCTCCTGGTGAAGGACCGGGTGGACCGCGCACACCTGAAGCGCCTGAACGGCCACGCGGGCGGGTGAGGCGGGCGCGGGCGCCGGCATGACCGACAAGGGGCCGGCGGCCTTTCGCAGCATCTCCGAGGCGTCCGCCGAGGTGGGCGTGCCCAGCCACGTCCTGCGGTTCTGGGAGACGCGCTTCTCCTTCATCCGCCCGATGAAGCGCGCGGGCGGACGCCGCTTCTACCGGCCCCACGACCTGGAGGTGCTGCGGGGCGTCCGCAGCCTGCTCCACGAGGAAGGCTACACCATCAAAGGCGTGCAGAAGCTGCACAAGGAAG
>CAZZZR010000035.1:0-15948 GCA_964658605.1 uncultured Caulobacter sp.
CCGTCCCCATCGACGCCTCGCCGTCCGTCGCCGCTCTTCCGCTGCGAGGGCCCCTCGCCGACGGCCGCGACCTCGAATGCCTGACCCAGGCCGTCTACTACGAGGCGCGCGGCGAACCCGAGAGCGGACAGGCCGCCGTCGCCCAGGTGGTGCTGAACCGCACCCGCGCCGGGCGCTATCCCAGATCGGTGTGCGGCGTGGTGTTCCAGCACGCGCAGAGCCTGGGTCGAGCCGGCTGCCAGTTCAGCTTCGCCTGCGACCGGCGCACCCTGCGCCCGCGCGAGCGGGCGGCGTGGGACCGGGCGGAGCACATCGCCCGCGCGACGCTGGCGGGCCGCCGCGCCGCGATGCTGCCGACGTCCGCGACCCAGTTCAGGGTGGCGGGACTGTCGTCGGCGGGACTGGAGCGGGTGGCGCAGATCGGCGCCCACGTCTTCTACCGGCTCGGCCACGCCGGCCGGGCGCCGCCGCCGCCTCCCGTGCAACTCGCCGCGCCGCCCAGAGCCGACGGCGCGCCCGAGCCCGGCGAAGCGGCGGACGCGCCCGCGAGGAACTGACCAGCGCTTCGCAGCCGCGAGAGGTCAGGCCGCGTCCAGCCCAATGTCGAGAACCGGGGCGGAGTGGGTGAGGGCGCCGACGCTGATCCCGTCCACGCCGGTCTCGGCGACTCCGCGCACGCTCTTGAGCGTGATCCCGCCCGACGCCTCCAACCGCACGCGGCCCTTCAGGCCGGCGGCGTCGCGCCGCGTCACGGCCTCCCGCAGGTCGGAGACGGCGAAGTTGTCCAGCATCACCACGGACGGAGCGTGGGCCAGCGCCTCGTCCAGCTGATCGAGCCCGTCGACTTCGACCTCGATCGGAGCCAGCCAGCCGGCGGCCGAGCGCGCCCGCTCGAGCGCCGCGCCCACGCCGCCGCACGCCGCCACGTGGTTGTCCTTGATGAGGATGGCGTCGCCCAAGCCGAAGCGGTGGTTCACCCCTCCCCCGCAGCGGACGGCGTACTTCTCCAGCGCGCGGAGGCCGGGGGTGGTCTTGCGCGTGTCGAGGATCGCCGCAGCCGTCCCCTGCACCGTACGAACGTAGGCCCGGGCCAGGGTGGCGACCCCGGACAGGCGGCCGAGCAGGTTCAGCGCCACCCGTTCGGCGGACAGTATCGCGCGCGCGTTCCCCTCGGCGCGGGCGACCACGCCGCCGGCCGCGACGTCGCAACCATCGGCGACGACCGTCTCGAAGGTCGCCCCGGCATCGAGCGCGTGCAGCGCCAGCCGCGCGCAGGCCAGCCCCGCGACCCGCCCCTCCCGCCTCGCAACGAACGCAACGGAGAGGTGCGCAGCGGGATCGACCAGGGCGGCGGTAAGGTCGCCCACCTCGCCCAGATCCTCGGCCAGCGCCGCGCGGACGATTGGCGCGACCAGGAGGTCGGGCAGCGGCGTCACTCGGCCGCCACGGCGAAGGGGCGCGCCGCAGCCAGCGTGGTGCGCGTGCGCCGCGGAACGACGTCCTCCGTCGGGAAGTCCTTGCGCGCATGGGCGCCGCGGGTCTCGCGCCGGTCCAGGGCGGCGGCGGCCACGAGGCGGGCGGCGGCGAGCACGGGCCCCTCCCCGTGCGCGTCGGCCAGGCCGTCGATTACGGCGAGCAGCCGCGACAGGCCCTGGGAGTCCCGCTCCACCCCGGCGTCGCGGGACATGGCGGCGCGCAGCTGCGCCATCGCGGCGGGCGGCAGGTCAGGGAGCGGCGTCGCGCGCAGCGGCGGCCCCCCCGGCGCCCGATCGTCCGCCGCCGCGCGACCCGCGCGCGCGCCGAACACCAGCGCCTCCAGGAGCGAGTTGGACGCCAGCCGGTTGGCTCCATGCACGCCGGTGGAGGCGCACTCCCCCGCCGCGTACAGGCCGGGCAGCGAGGTGCGGCCGTCGAGGTCGGCCTCGATCCCGCCCATGTGGTAGTGCGCCGCCGGCGCAATCGGGATCGGCGTGATGCGTGGGTCGAGACCGCCCGCCATGCAGGCGGCGAACACGCCCGGGAAGGCCTGCGGGAAGTGGGAGCCCACCGCCTGACGCGCGTCGAGGAAGGCGTCGCGGCCGGCGATCCGCTCGGCATGGACGGCGCGGGCGACACCATCGCGGGGAGCGAGCTCTCCGCGGGGATCGTAGTCGGGCATGAACCGGCGGCCGCTTCCGTCGACCAGCACCGCACCCTCCCCCCGCAGCGCCTCGGTGGCGAGGGGCGCGGGATCGACGCCCATGTCGATGGCGGTGGGATGGAACTGCACGAACTCGGGGTCGGCGACCACGGCGCCGGCGAGCGCCGCGAGCCCTAACCCCTCGCCCCGCACCTCGGGCGGATCGGTGGTGACGGCGTAGAGCCCGCCGAGCCCGCCGGTCGCCAGGATCGTGGCGGGGGCGAGCACCTCCACCATCCGGCCGTCCCGCTCCACCAAGGCGCCGCGTACCCGGCCCGAGGCGTCCTGCAGCAGCCGGCGCACGCGCGCGCCGGTCCACACCTCGACGGACGGCGCGGCGAGCGCGGCGGCGGCCACCGCGCGCATGATCTCGCGCCCCGCCTGGTCCCCCTTCACGCGAGCGACGCGGGCGCGGCCGTGCGCCGCCTCCAGGCTCTGGGCGAAGCCGCCGTCGGCGGTGCGGTCGAAGGGCGCGCCGAGCTCCGCCAGCGCGCGGACGGCGTCGGGACCGGCCTCCGTCAGGGCCCGGGCGACGGCGGCGTCCACCAGGCCCGCGCCGGCGGCGACGGTGTCGGCGGCGTGCAGCGCGGGGCTGTCGTCGGACGACAGCGCCACCGCCAGCCCGCCCTGCGCCCAGGCGGAGGCGCAGCCGTGGCCGAGCGGCGTGGGCGACAGCACCAGCGCCTTGCGCGGCGCGGCGGCCAGGGCGGCGGACAACCCCGCGAGCCCCGCGCCGACGATCAGCACACCCTCGAAAGCGACCCGCTCCATGGCGGCTCAGATCAGCTCGACGTCGACGTGGTGGCGCGCCTTGACCAGGTCGTAGCGCGCCGGGACGAGCGGCGGCGGCAGGTCGACCATGCGCTGCACCGCCGCCCGCGCCCGGTCGGAGACGGCGGCGTCCACGGTCACCTCGTAGCGGTCGTAGGCGAGCGCCTCCCAGATGTTCTGCAGCGTGATCCGCTTCATGTGCGGGCAGAGGTTGCAGGGGCGGACGAACTGGGTGTCGGGCGCGTCGGCGGCGACGTTGTCGGCCATGGAGCATTCGGTGATCAGCACCACCTGCTTGGGCTTCCGCCTGACCACGTAGTCGTTCATCGCCGCGGTGGAGCCGGTGAAGTCCGACGCCTCGATCACGTCGGGGGGGCATTCGGGGTGGGCCAGGACCTCGGCGTTCGGATAGGCGGCCTTCAGCTCCAGGATGTCGGCGGCGGTGAAGCGCTCGTGCACTTCGCAGCGCCCCTGCCAGGCGATGATCTTCACCGCCGTCTGCCGCGCGACGTTCTTCGCCAGGAACTCGTCGGGGATCAGGATGACGCGGTCGGTCCCCCACTCGGCGGCCGCGGCCTCCACGACCTGCACGGCGTTGGCGCTGGTGCAGCAGATGTCGGTCTCGGCCTTCACCTCGGCGGAGGTGTTGACGTAGGTGACGACGGGCACGCCCGGGTAGCGCGCCTTGATCATCCGCACGTCGGCCCCGGTGATGGAACTCGCCAGCGAGCACCCGGCGCGCAGGTCGGGGATCAGCACGCGCTTGCCGGGACTTAGGATCTTGGACGTCTCGGCCATGAAGTGCACGCCGGCCTGCACGATCACCTTCGCGTCGCTGCGCTGCGCCTCCTTGGCCAGCGCGAGGCTGTCGCCGACGAGGTCGCCGACGCCGTGGAAGATCTCCGGCGCCATGTAGTTGTGGGCCAGGATCACCGCGCCCTTGGCGGCCTTGAGCCGGTTGATCTCCGCGATCAAGGGCGCGTTCAGCCGCCACTCCAGCGGCGAGACCACGCCCCGCGCGCGGGCGAAGATCGAGGCCGTCTCGGCCTCGACCTGCGGCGTGAACGCCAGAGGCGGCAGGGGCGTCAGGCCTTCGAAGGCGGCGAACCCGTCATGCATCGCAAACTCCTTATGCTCTTGTTGAGCATATCGGAAGCCGGAGAAAGCGCCGCCGACCAGGAGGTCGCGACGCCTGCTTATACTTTGAATGAGCATAAGCAGGCGTAACCTAGGCGGCCGACCCATCCTCCGCAAGGCGGAAACGTCACCCGGCCGTCACGATCGCGCGTTCAGAAGGCGGGCTTAACGTCCTGCGTATAAACCAGCGTGCGCAGCACCCGCGCGCCCTGGGCGTTCGGATAGGCGCGAAATTTCAGCCGTTCTCCCTCCTTCACCACCGCCTGGACGCTCACCTCCGCCTGCAGGTGCTGGTGGTGGTCGTCAGGGGTGCGCGGGCCGTCCTCGGCCCGGGCCGAGCCGTCGCCGGCCTCGATCACCGCCTCGAGGGTGGCCTGGCCGCCGGACGCTACGGCCACAGTCGAGATCACGATGCGCACCGTGGTGGTCTGCGCGCGCTCGATCCAGGTGTCCGCGCCGCTGACGCCGGACGCGATCCGCAGCGCGCCTTCCGGCAGTTCGAGAAAGCCGTCGTCGGACTCGTTCAGCTTGTCGTGCGCCATGGCGGCCTCCGTCAGGAAGCCGGAGGAACGCGCCTTGCCGGTTTGGGCTCCCTCGCGCCACTCGGCTGTTGTACGACGGGGCCTCCAGTCGTTCGGCGAATTGGCCGCGCTTGCGGATCGCCCTGTCGCGACTAGGCTGGCGGCCGGGTTTTGATTTCTTAACCCCCGTCTTCGAACTTGTGCACCGGGGCCGAGGCCCCATATCATCCAGCCTCGGCGAAAGCCGCCAAGGAATCCTGCGATGCGTTCGACCGAAACCGCCTAAGCCCGCTCCGGTCGGGGACGTTAGTCGATCTTCGGCATGGCTCGACTCGCTCAGGACGAGAGGCCGTTCGACAGCGCGGCGCACCCTACTATGCTGATCTCTCCCTGGATGAGAGGTCGTCGTGTCCCGGCGCCGACGTTCGCGATCGCCCGCCTCCACCTTCGTGGCGACCGCCGTCACCCTGGTGATAGCCGCGCTCGTCTGGCCCGAGCTGCTGTCGGCTCCGGTTCACTATCTCGGTCAGGCACACAGTCCAGGTCTCACCAAGCTCGTGCGCGAACTGACCAAGCCGCGCAACGCGATATACCCGGACGCCGACTTCAAGGGCTGGGCGCTACTGGCGCTTGCGGCCCTGGCGCTCTTCTGGCTCGTCCTGGTGCTGCGCGCGCTCGTGCGCGCTTTCGAAAGCTCGGGCAGGCCGATCACCACCCTTGAACTGTCGCTCGACCTCGTCTTTGAAGACGATCTCATGACGAAATCGACTCTTCGTCGCGTCCAGAAGTTCCACGCCAACAATCTTCAGGCTTCGGCTTACTATTTCCGACATAGCGCCAATTCCGACGATGGCGTGTTATACGGGAAGTTCGATCTCTACTCGGTCTTGGATGGCCGCGTCATCACCCAGCGGATACTGGGTCCAGTAGGACGACGGAAGATCGAGATCATCGAGCAATACCACCAGCCGCTGCCAACCCGATGGGCGGGACGGTTCCTGCCAGTTGGGGTCAAGCGATGGCTCGATCGAAGCGGCCTGCTCGCCGGGCTGATCGTGACCCGTCGAAGCGGGATCAACCATCTCAACGAGTTCAACGGCGCAAATCCCCTGATGGCGCTCGGCAGCCTTCGCCACCCCGTGGACAACGTCGCCTTTTCGATCTGCTTTTTCGAGGCCACTGCTCCCAACCCGGCCGACATCTTCGCCTTCGTGATGAACGAGAACATCGTAGAGGACGTCGAGGTGGTGCGCGATCCGGACCCGCCGACCGGCCGCGTCGTCTATCGGGCCGGCGTCGACCGCATCCAGCAGGAGAACTTCCAGATCCAATGGAGCAACGGCCGCCTGGCGGAGCACATCCAGCAGACGCAGCCGCTCTCGCCCGAAGAGCGGGCGAAGTTGCGCAGACTTATCGCGCAGCCGCGAGTTCCACCTGGCTAAGCGCTCACCACACCGCGATCTTCTTCGCCTCCTGGTGGCTGATCGGGTGGTGGGCGCGGGCGTGGTCCTCCTCGGCCAGGAGGCGGGCGGCCTCGAGCGCGGCCATGCAGCCCATGCCCGCGGCTGTGACGGCCTGGCGATAGACGTCGTCGGTCACGTCGCCCGCGGCGAACACGCCCTTGATGTCGGTCGCGGTCTTGCCGGGATGCACCTTCAGATAGCCCGCGCCGTCGGCGTGCAGCTGGCCCTTGAACAGGGACGAGGCGGGCGCATGGCCGATCGCGACGAAGACGCCGTCCACCTCGATCTCGCTCAGCGCGCCGGTCTTGACGTTCTTCAGCCGCACGCCGGTGACGCCGGGCGCCGGGTCGCGCACACCCAGCACCTCGTCGACGGCGCTGTCCCACACGACCTCGACCTTCGGGTTGGCGAACAGGCGCTCCTGCAGGATCTTCTCGGCGCGGAACTCGTCCTTGCGGTGGATCACCGTGACCTTGGACGCGAAGGAGGTCAGGAACAGCGCCTCCTCCACCGCCGTGTTGCCGCCGCCGACCACGGCCACGCGCTTGTTCCGGTAGAAGAAGCCGTCGCAGGTGGCGCAGGCGGAGACGCCGAAGCCGCGGAACGCCTGCTCCGAGTCGAGCCCCAGCCACTTGGCCTGCGCGCCCGTGGCGATGATCACCGTCTCGGCCAGGAACTCGGCGCCCGAGTCGCAGCGCAGGCGGAACGGGCGGTGCGAGAGGTCGGCCTCGACCACGATGTCGTTGATCATCTCCGTGCCGACGTGCGCGGCCTGGGCGCGCATCTGCTCCATGAGCCAGGGGCCCTGGATCACGTCGGCGAACCCCGGATAGTTCTCGACGTCGGTGGTGATGGTCAGCTGCCCGCCGGGCTCCAGCCCCGAGATCAGCACCGGCTGCAGCAGGGCGCGCGCCGCATAGATGGCGGCGGTGTAGCCGGCCGGTCCCGACCCGATGATGGCGACACGGACGGGGCGAGGATCGGGCATGGAGGTCTCCGCGGGCGAGCGGGTGATGTAGGCGCGACTCGGCTTCGGCGCGAGATGGCGCCGCCGCCTCGCCCGATTGCCACCCCGGGTCGCCGCTGCTAGCCGTTGGGAGAGGGTCGATCGGCGGCCGCGGGATTGCAGAAGCGTAGATGCAGGCGTCGACCACGATCCGGAGCCGGCCGCGCGGCGCGCTGTGGGACCTCCTGACCTTCGACCGGCTGATCACCGGGCCGCTGGTGCACCTGATCTACTGGGCGGGGCTGGCGCTGATCGGACTGTTCGCCTTCGGCGTGGTGGGCGCTGCGGTGGGGGTCGCGATCCGGGCCGGCGCGCTGGAGGGGGCGCTCTTGGCCTTCCCGCTGCTGGTCGCAGGCCTGCTCGTCGCCGCCTGCCTGGCGCTCCTGTGGCGGGGCGCCTGCGAATTCTACGTCGCGATCTTCCGCATCGCGGAGGACCTGCGGGAGCTGCGCCTGGGCCAGGACGCGCGGCCTCCCTCCGCCTGAGGCGCGTCCGCTTGCGCGCACGGCCCGCCGCCTTAGTGTCGCGCCCGCATGACGCCTGAGATCCCCACGCTCCTCGCCTGCCTCGCCGGCGGCTATCTCTTGGGGTCCATTCCGTTCGGCGTGATCGTGATGCGGGCGGCGGGCGCAGGCGACCCGCGGAGCATAGGCTCGGGCAACATCGGCGCGACCAACGTGCTGCGGAGCGGGCGCCGGGGGCTGGCCCTGGCCACGCTCCTGGGCGACGCGCTGAAGGGCACGGCGGCGGTGCTCGTCGCGCGCTGGCTGTGCCACGAGGGCGCCGGCTCGGGCGCGGGCTTCTGCGGCGCGGCGGCGGGCGCGGGAGCCTTCCTCGGCCACCTCTTTCCCGTTTGGCTGCGGTTCAAGGGCGGCAAGGGGGTGGCGACCTTCTTCGGCATCCTGTTCGCCGCGGCCTGGCCGGTCGGGCTGACGGCGGGAGCGATCTGGCTGGGCGTGGCGGCGCTGCTGCGCTACTCCTCGCTCGCCGCGCTGACGGCGGCGGCCCTGGCGCCCGGCGCGGCGCTCCTCCTGCACCAGGCGCGGCCGGTCAGCTGGCTGGCGAGCCTGATGGCGGTCCTGATCTTCGTGCGCCATGCCGCCAACATCTCGCGCCTGCGCAAGGGGACCGAGCCCCGGATCGGCGCGAAGTGAGCGCAGACGGCTGATGCCCACGCGGCCGCTTCCCGACGCCGCCGAGCGAACGGCGCGCTTGCGCCTGTCGCGCACCGAGTCCGTCGGCCCCGTCACCTTTCATCACCTGCTCGCCCGCCACGGCTCGGCCAAGGCGACGCTGGAGGCGCTGCCCGAGCTCGCCCGCCGCGCCGGCCGCACCGCGCCGCTGCGCATCACCTCCCCCGCCGAGATCACGCGGGAGCTCGACGCCGGCGCCAAGGCGGGCGCGACGCTGGTGGTCCTCGGGGAGCCTGCGTTCCCGCCCCTGCTCGCCGCGCTCGACCCGCCCCCGCCTGTGCTGTGGACGCTCGGTTCGATCCTGCTGGCGCGGCGGCCCTGCGTGGCGATCGTCGGCGCACGGGTGGCCTCGGCGGGTGGGCAACGCTTCGCGCGGCAGCTGGCGGCGGAGTTCGGCGAGGCGGGGATGGTCGTGGTCTCAGGACTGGCCCGCGGAATCGACGCGGCGGCGCACGAAGGATCCCTGCGGACCGGAACCATGGCGGTGCTGGGCGGCGGCGTGGACGACGTCTATCCGCCCGAGCACGGCGCGCTCCACCGCCGCATAGGAGAACAGGGCTGCCTTGTCAGCGAGAACGCCATGGGTCGCCGCGCCAAGGCGCAGGACTTCCCCCGCCGCAACCGGATCATCGCGGGGCTGAGCCTGGCGACCGTGGTGGTCGAGGCGGAACTCCGCTCCGGCTCGCTGATCACCGCGCGGCTGGCGAACGAGCAGGGGCGCGAGGTGTTCGCCGTGCCCGGCAGCCCGCTCGACCCTCGCGCCAAGGGGCCGAACGACCTGATCCGCAAGGGCGCGCAGATGTGCGAAAGCGCCGCCGACGTGATCGACGTCCTAAGCGAGGGCGGCCGGCTGGCCGAGCCGCAACGCGACCTGTTCGATCCGCCGCCCCCTCCGCCGCCCGACCTCGACGAACGGGAGGCCAAAGTGCTGCGCGACCGCGCCGCCGCCCTCCTCTCCCCCAAGGCCACGCCGCGCGACGAACTGGTCCGCGCCCTGAGCGCGCCCGCGCACGTGGTCTTCGCCGCCCTGGTGGAGCTTGAGATCGCGGGCCGCGCCGAGCTCCTGCCCGGGGGCCTGGTCTGCGCCGTCTAGGCGCGGTCGAGGGCGGGCTGCGCGCCCGACGTCGCGGCGCCCCGACGGCGTTCCCCCGCCGCGCCGGCCTGGATGGTGGCGATCGCGAGCGAGGCGGCCAGGCCGCCCTCGCCGACCGACGCGCAGAGGTCCGCCAGCTCCAGCAGCATGTCCTCGACGTAGCGCAGCAAGGCGCCGCGGTCGGGCTGGCGGGGAGGAGTCAGGGTCAGGACCGTCGGATCGTCAGCCATGGTCATCCTTACTGATGGATGCGTTCTACCAGAACACTACTTTCGGTTGCAATGGGGGATGTTGGCTGCTGCGCGTTGACAGCGGCGCCCCCCCGCCCCCACTTTCCGCGCCGCTCGCGCCCCCCGCTCCGCCTGGCTGAGAAACCCCGCACCGCATGAACGTCGTCGTCGTCGAGAGCCCCGCCAAGGCCAAGACCATCAACAAATACCTGGGCTCGGACTACACGGTGCTCGCCTCATACGGCCACGTGCGGGACCTGCCGGCCAAGGACGGCAGCGTGCGGCCGGACGACGACTTCGCCATGGACTGGGAGGTGGACGCCAAGGCCTCCAAGCGCCTCTCCGACATCGCCGCGGCGCTGAAGGGCGGCGCCGGCCTGATCCTGGCCACCGACCCCGACCGCGAGGGCGAGGCGATCAGCTGGCACGTGCTGGAGGTGCTGCGGAAGAAGAAGGCGATCGGCAAGGACGCCCCGGTCAGCCGCGTCACCTTCAACGCCATCACCAAGGCGGCCGTCACCACGGCGATGGCCAATCCGCGCCAGATCGACATGGAGCTGGTGGACGCCTACCTCGCCCGCCGAGCGCTCGACTATCTGGTCGGCTTCACCCTCTCGCCCGTGCTGTGGCGTAAGCTGCCCGGCGCGCGCTCGGCGGGGCGCGTGCAGTCGGTCGCCCTACGGCTGGTGGTGGAGCGCGAGCAGGAGATCGAGGCCTTCCGCGCCCGCGAATACTGGACGGTGGAGGCCGACGTCTCCGCCGGCTCCGACCCGTTCCTGGCGCGGCTGTCGGTGCACGAAGGCAACAAGCTCGGCAAGTTCGACCTGGGCGACGAGGCCAAGGCCCACGCCGCCCGGGCGGCGGTGCAGGCCGGCGCCTTCACAGTCAGCGCCGTCGAGACCAAGCCCGCCCGGCGCTCGCCCCCGCCGCCCTTCACCACCTCGACCCTTCAGCAGGAGGCGGCGCGCAAGCTCGGCTTCAACGCCCAGCGCACCATGCAGGCGGCGCAGAAGCTCTACGAGGGCGTGGACGAGAACGGCGGGCTCATCACCTACATGCGGACCGACGGCGTGGCCTCCGCGCCCGAGGCGATCACCGAGGCCCGCAGCGTCATCGGCAAGCGTTTCGGCGGCGAGTACGTCCCCGCCGAGCCCCGCTACTACAAATCCAAGGCCAAGAACGCCCAGGAAGCGCACGAGGCGATCCGCCCCACCTCCCTGGCCCGCGATCCCAAGAGCCTGCACCTGGACGGCGACCTGGCCCGCCTCTACGAGCTGATCTGGCGGCGGATGGCGGCGAGCCAGATGGAGGCCGCGCGGCTGGACCGCACCACCGTCGACCTCACCACCGCCGACGGCAAGACCGGGCTGCGCGCCACCGGCCAAGTGGTGCTCTTCGACGGCTACCTCGCCGTCTACGAGGAGGGGCGCGACGACACCCCCAAGGCGGGCGACGAGGACCAGGACGACAGCCGCCGCCTCCCCGTCATCAAGCAGGGCGCCGCGGCCAAGGTCGCCGAAGCCCGCGCCGACCAGCACTTCACCGAGCCGCCGCCCCGCTACTCCGAGGCCAGCCTCGTCAAGAAGATGGAGGAGCTTGGGATCGGGCGCCCCTCGACCTACGCCTCGATCCTGACCGTGCTGCGCGACCGCAGTTACGTGCGGATGGACAAGAACCGCTTCGTACCGGAGGACAAGGGACGGCTCCTGATCGCCTTCCTCGCCGAGTTCTTCCAGCGCTACGTCGAGTACGACTTCACCGCGGACCTGGAGCAGCGGCTGGACGAGGTCTCCGACGGCAAGCTCGAATACAAGGTGCTGCTGCGGGACTTCTGGCGCGACTTCCACGCCGCCATCGAGGGCATGGGCGACAAGGGCGTGCGCGAGGTCATCGACGCGCTGGACGCCGCGCTGGAGCCGGCCCTCTTCCCGCCCCGCGAGGACGGCGTCGACCCTCGCACCTGCCCCACCTGCGTCGCCGAGCACCGCGACGGCGGGCGCCTCGGCCTGCGCATCAGCCGCAACGGCGCCTTCATCGGCTGCTCCAACTACCCCGAGTGCCGCTACACCCGCCCCTTCGCCACCGGCGAAGCGGGCGAGGGCGAGGCGGCCGCCGGCGACCGGGAGCTCGGGACCGACCCCGCCACCGGCAAGCCGGTGATGCTGAAGGTCGGCCGCTTCGGTCCCTACGTGGAGCTGAACGACGGGGGCGAGAAGCCCAAGCGCTCCAGCCTGCCCAAGGAATGGTCGGCGGCGACGCTGGACCTCGACCACGCGCTGAAGCTGCTGAGCCTGCCGCGCGAGGTGGGCAGGTCGCCGGAGGACGGCGAGCCGATCACCGCGGCGCTCGGCCGCTACGGCCCCTACGTCCAGCACCTGAAGACCTATGCGAGCCTGTCGGGCATCGACGAGGTGTTCGAGGTCGGCCTGAACCGCGCCGTGACCCTCATCGCCGAGAAGCGCGAGGGCAAGGGCCGCCCCGGCCGCGGCGCCGCCTCCCAGCCCCTGGCCACGCTCGGTCCGCATCCGGTCACCGGCGACGAGATCACCGTGATGCCCGGCCGCTACGGCCCCTACGTGAAGTCCGGCAAGGTGAACGCCACGGTGCCGAAGGACGTCGACCCGGCGGCGCTCACGCTTGAGGCCGCCGTCGCCCTGGTCGACGCGCGCGGCGCGGCGGCGCCCGGCAAGGGGAAGAAGCCCGCGGCCAAGCCGAAGGCCGCCGGCAAGGCCAAGCCCAAGGCTGCGGCTGCGAAGAAACCTCCGGCGAAGGCCAAAGCCCCCGCTAGAGCCAAGGTGACCGCTTAAGCCGCGAACACCTGGCGCAAGATCGCCTCCAGCCCCAGCGCGTCATCGGCGTCGAAGGCGGCGGGCCGGGTGGAATCCACGTCCAGCACTGCGATCAACGCGCCCTCGGCGTCGAGAACCGGCAGGACGATCTCGCTCTTCGAGCGGCTGTCGCAGGCGATGTGGCCGGGGAAGGCGTCGACGTCGTCGACGATCTGCGTGCGCCGCTCCGCCGCCGCCACGCCGCACACGCCCCGCCCGAAGGCGATCCGCAGGCAGCCCAGCGTGCCCTGGTATGGACCTACCACCAGTTCGTCCCCCTTGGCGGGATCCACGACGTAGAAGCCGGTCCAGAAGAACCGCTCCGGAAAGGCGCTTGTCAGCATCGACGCGACGGTCGCCATGCGGGCCACCCGGTCGGGCTCGCCCTCCAGCACCGCGACGATCTCCTCGGCTGTCTCGCGATAACGGGCGGCCTTGTCCTGCGACAAGAGAGCGGGATCGAAGCCTTCAGCCATACGGGCGGTCCTCTCTGCGGACGCCCGATCTAGGCGTCCCCGCCCAAGCGCGCCACTGCGCCGCGGGGACGCCTACAGCCGACAGGATCAGCGGCGGACGTACACCGTCTTGTTCGGGCCGCGCGAGGCCGCGCCGATCAGGAGGCCGACCACCACGCCCAGGCCCACCGCCACCAGCGGGCGCTCCTGGATGAAGTGCTCGAGCTCGCCGTAGACGTCCTGCGCCCGGTCGGCCGCTTCGGCGTAGACGTCACCGGCCTGGTCCTTGACCTTGCCGAAGACGTTCTGGGCCGCGCCGCCCGCCTGGTTGAGCTTGCCGCGCACCTGCGTCTCGCCGTCGCCGGTCAGGCCGCCCACCGCGTCCTGCACGTGGCCCACGCCCTTGCGCAGCGCGCCCTCGATACGGTCGTCGGTCATTCTGCGTCTCCGAAGTCTGTCGTCGCCTGCGTGGCGACGGGGGCTGAACCCCGAACCTCCCTAGGCGTTCCCCAGAAAGTGCGCAAAAATACACACGCAGTCTGGAGAGCGTCATGGGCCTGGTCATCTACCCCCTCATCGTCACCCGGGAGGTCGACCGCGGCTTCATGGGCGAGTTCCCCGACCTGCCCGGCGCGGGCGTAGGTGGCGCGGACGCCGCCTCGCTGTTGGGACGCGCACGCGAGAGCCTGCTGTCCGCCCTGCGCGCGCTGGAGGCCTGCGGGGACGCCTGGCCCCGCCCGACGCCGCTCGACAGCCTGGAGGGTCACGGCATGGTCGTGCTCGTGGACGTTCAGGTCGAGGACACGCCGGTGCGTGTGAACATCTCAATCGGCGAGCGGCTCCTCAGCCGGCTGGACGCCGCGGCGGCCGGCCACGGCATGACCCGCTCCGGCTTCATCGCCGCCGCCGTGCGCCGCCGCCTCGACGACGAACCGCGTCGCGCCGTGGACGACGACGCGGTGGAGCGCCTGCGGCGGGAGGTGGCCAACATCGGCCGCCGGGTGAACGAAACGCTGGGCCCCGGCTCGGAGATCGGCCGCACGATCGCGGAGTTGGACGACGCGGCGACCGACGGCCTGCGCCGGCTCTCCCGCAACCTCACTTCCGCCCTGCGCCCCCGCCGCACGCCCCCGCCTGCCGAGGCGCACGCCGAGGAAGAGGAGGCCCCGCCCCCGCCGCCCGCCTCGGACGCGGACACGGCGCACCACGCGCACTGACGCCTCGACGGAGGGGCGCTGGGCGGGGCATTCTGGCGCTTCACTGGAGACGCCGTCCGTGTCGGTTGAAGACCTCTACGCGCAGGATTTCGGGACCCTCGAAGCCCTGGTCGCAGCCCACGCCCGCGCCCGTCCCAATCACGCGGCCTTCGTACAAGAGGGCGAGGCGCTCTCCTACGCCGCCCTCGACGCCCGGATGGACCGGATCGCGGCGGCGCTGCAGCGCGACGGCGTCGGCCGCGGTGGGGTGGCGGCCGCCTGCGCCGCCACCTCGATCGCCTACGCCACGGCCTTCCTCGCCACGCTGCGGTCGGGGGCCGCGATCGCGCCGCTCGCCCCCTCCTCCACGCCCGAGAGCCTGGTGGGCATGCTGGAGGACTGCGGCGCGGGCGTCGTCTTCCTCGACAAGGGCGTGTGGGAGGCGCTGGCGCCCTTCGCCGACCGCATCACGGCGCGCCGCGTCGCGCTCGACGGATCGGGCGCCGGGATCGCCCTGGAGGGCTGGATGGCGCCCGAGGGCGCGCCCCCCGCCCCCGCCCCCCTCGCGCCGGACGACCCCTTCAACATCATCTACTCCTCCGGCACGACGGGGACGCCCAAGGGGATCGTGCAGCCGCACGCCATGCGCTGGGCGCAGGTGCGGCGCGGGATCTACGACGCCGACAGCGTGACGGTGGTCTCCACCCCGCTCTACTCCAACACCACGCTGGTCAGCTTCCTGCCGACGCTGGGCGCCGGCGGCACGGCGGTGCTGATGGCGAAGTTCGACGCCGCGAAGTTCCTCAAGGCCGCCGAGGCCGCCCGCGCCACCCACGCCATGCTGGTGCCCGTGCAATACCGCCGGATCATGGCGCTGCCCGACTTCGACGCGCACGACCTTTCGAGCTTCCGCCTGAAGTTCTCCACCAGCGCCCCCTTCACGCCCGAGGTGAAGGCGGACGTGCTGAAGCGCTGGCCGGGCGGGCTGGTCGAGTTCTACGGCATGACCGAGGGCGGCGGCTCCTGCATGCTCGTCGCGCACGAGCACCCCGACAAGCTGCACACCGTGGGCCGACCCATGCCCGGCCACGACATCCGCCTGATCGACGAGGACGGCGTGGAGGTCGCGGCGGGCGAGATCGGCGAGGTGGTGGGCCGCTCGGTGGCGATGATGGTCGGCTACCACAACCAGCCGGGCAAGACCGCCGACGCCCAGTGGGTGAGCCCCGACGGCCTGACCTACATCCGCACCGGCGATGTGGGCCGCTTCGACGAAGACGGCTTCCTGACGCTGATGGACCGCAAGAAGGACATGATCATCTCCGGCGGCTTCAACATCTATCCCAGCGACCTGGAAGCCGCGCTGGACGCCCACCCCGCCGTGCAGGAGAGCGCGGTCTTCGGCGTGCCGAGCCGCGCCTGGGGCGAGACGCCGGTGGCCGCCGTGGTGCTGCGGCCGGGGACCGCCGCCGCCCCCGAGGAATTGAAAGCCTTCGCCGACGCCCGCCTGGGCAAGACGCAGCGCCTGTCGGACGTGCGCGTGGTGGACAGCCTGCCGCGGAGCGCGATCGGCAAGGTGTTGAAGCGGGAACTGCGGGAAGCTTACGGCGCAGGGCGGTGACTCCCCACTTCTTCTAAGCCCCAGCCCAGTGTTCGACGCGCCGCAGGCTCGTCGACATCTTATGGACGCCCTGCGTCCCGACGCATACCGGTCAGCCGCCGCGCGGAGGGCGGGTCAAGGGCGAAGAGCCGAAGGCGTTCCTTGACGCGGCCGAGCACGGCGGCAGTGCGCGGCAGCGCAGAGGTCCGCGATCCGCATACGCGACGCCGGTGGTCGCCCGCCAAACAACCAGCGTGGTGGCCCTGCCGCCGTGCT
>CAZZZR010000036.1:0-8556 GCA_964658605.1 uncultured Caulobacter sp.
CCCCGTTCGCGCAAGGTGGCGACCGCCGTCCGCGCCCAAGCGTGGCCCGGTGCGCCATCCACCTCCGCGGGGTCGCGCAGGAGGGCGCCGCCGGGGACCGCGTCCTGCTCCACCAGCAGCACCCGCGCGCCGGTCGCGCTCGCCGCCAGCGCGGCGGCCAGGCCCGCAGGGCCCGCCCCGACCACCAGCACGTCGCAGAAGGCGGCGCGGTGCTCGAAGGCGTCGACCTCGGCCGCCACCGGCGCGCCGCCCAGCCCCGCCGCCTTGCGGATGAACCGCTCGTAGAACAGCCACGCCTTCGGGCCGCCGAAGAAGGTCTTGTAGTAGAAGGCCGCCGGGATGAACCGCGCCGCCGCCTGGTTCACCGCGCCCACGTCGAAGTTGAGGCTCGGCCAGCGGTTCTGGCTGCGGGTGGAGAGACCCTCGTACAGGAAGAGGTCGGTGGCGCGGGTGTTCGGCTCGAACCGGCCGCCCACCCCCGCCTCCACCAGCGCGTTCGGCTCCTCCACCCCCGCCGCCAGCACGCCCCGTGGCCGGTGGTACTTGAAGCTGCGCCCCATCAGCGTGACGCCGTTCGCCAGCAGCGCCGAGGCCAGCGTGTCCCCCGGGTGGCCGGCGAGGGCCCGTCCGTCGAAGCTGAAGCCGAGGGTGCGCGATCGGTCGATCAGGCCGCCAGACGGGAGGCGGGACGGGCCGCTCACGCCTCTGGCTCCGGCCAGGGCGTGACGGCGGCGATCTCGTGCGTGGCCGTGCTCCGCTCCAACCGGATCCACGACCGGCAGCCGTAGGTGTGGCGCCACAGCTCGGACGACGGTCCGCGCGGGTTCTCGCGCGCGTAGAGGATGCGGGCGGCGTCCTCCGGCGTGGCGTCCAGCGGCAGCAGGGCGTCGAGCGTGCGCTCGTAGACGAACTCCACGTGGGCGCGGGGGCCGCAGAAGGGGCAGGCGATCAGCATCATGGCGCGCCCCTCACCGCGCCTGCGGCTGCGGGCCGGCGCCCGCCTCGTCCACCGTCGCCCCCTGCGCGAAGCGGTCGAGCTGGAAGGGCTTGGCGAGCGCGTGCGTCTCGCCCGTCGCCAGCTGGTGCGCGTAGAGCTTCCCCGAGCCGGGGGTCGCCTTGAACCCGCCGTAGCACCAGCCCCCGTTAAGGTGCAGGCCCTCCACCGGCGTCGGACCGATGATCGGCGAGCCGTCGAAGCTCATGTCAACCGCCCCGCCCCAGCTCCGCAGCATCTTCAGGCGCGACAGGGCGGGGACCATGGCGATCGCCTGCGCGGCCACCTCCTCGATCCGGTGCGGCGAGCCCCGCTGGGCGTAGGTGGGGAAGTGGTCGGGGTCGCCGCCGAGCACGATCTCGCCCTTGTCCGACTGGCTGATGTAGCAGTGCACCGACTGGGACATGATGACCGTGTCGATCATCGGCTTGATCGGCTCGGACACGAACGCCTGCAGCACGTGCGTCTCGATCGGCAGCGTCAGCCCCGCCAGCCCCGCGACCAGCCCGGAGCTGCCCGCCACGCAGATCCCGACGCGGTCGCAGCCGATGTCGCCGCGGGTGGTCCTCACCCCCCGCACCCGGCCGCCCTTGATGTCGAAGCCCGTCACCTCGCATTGCTGGATCACGTCCACGCCCAACGCGTCCGCGGCCCGGGCGTAGCCCCAGGCCACCGCGTCGTGCCGCGCCGTGCCGCCGCGCTTCTGGATCAGGCCGCCGAACACGGGGAAGCGCGCCGTGGGCGAAAGGTCGAGGGCGGGGACCAGCCGGCCGACCTCTTCGCGGGTCATCAGCTCGGCGTCGACCCCGGCGCAGCGCAGCGAGTCGCCGCGCTGGGCGAGCTGGGTCATGTCGGCGTCGGAGTGGCCGAGGAACAGCGCGCCCCTCTGGCTGAACATCAGGTTGTAGTTCAGCTCGTCCGACAGCCCCTCCCAGAGCCTCAGGGAGTATTCGAGCAGGCGCTGAAGTTGCGGCTGGCGGTAGTTGGAGCGCACGATGGTGGTGTTGCGACCCGTGTTGCCGCCGCCGATCCACCCCTTCTCCAGCACCGCCACCGAGCGCACGCCGTGGACGTGGGCCAGGTAGTAGCCCGTCGCCAGCCCGTGCCCGCCGCCGCCGATCACGACGACGTCGTAGGTGCGCCTGGGTTCGGGATCGCGCCAGGCGCGGGGCCAGCGCCTCTGCCCCTCGAGGCCGGCGCGCAGGAGAGTCGACGCCGAATAGCGCCTCACACCCGGCGGTCCGGAAGGTAGGGCAGGGGGCCGCTCACACGCTTGTCCTCATCCTCCGGCGTAGGGAGGTTCCCGCCACCCCGCCATCCGCAAAAAGACATCCGGGGCGGCGGTTTTGCGATTGGCGCAGCGACGCGCTCCGCCGACAAGGCTCAGCGGGAGACGGCGGAGGCTACACCTTGGGCGAGCGTGCGATCCTGACCTTCGGCTGCCCGAACCGTCCGGGCATCGTGGCGGCGGTCTCCGCCCATCTCTACCAGTGCGGCTGCGACATCCTGGAGGCGCAGCAGTTCGAGGACACAGCCGCCCGTCGCTTCTTCATGCGCGTGGTGCTGGAGGCTCTGAGCCCGGAGGGGACGGCCGAAGGCCTGCGACGCTCGTTCGAGACGCTGGCCCAGCGGTTCGACATGGACTGGTCGGTCCGCGACGCGAAGACGCGCCGGCGGGTCATCCTCCTGGCCTCCAAGTTCGACCACTGCCTCAGCGACCTCGTGTACCGCTGGCGCACGGGGGAGTTGGAGATGGACCTCGTGGCCGTGGTCTCGAACCATCCGCGTACCGTCTACGACGACCACCTGCAGCTCGACGGCATCGCCTTCCACCACCTGCCGGTGACGCCCGCTGCCAAGGTGGATGCGGAGGCGAAGCTTGAGGCGATCGTTGAGGAGAGCGGGGCCGAGCTGGTGGTGCTCGCCCGTTACATGCAGATCCTGAGCGACCGGCTGGCGAAGGCGTGGTCGGGGCGGTGCATCAACATCCACCACTCCTTCCTGCCGAGCTTCAAGGGCGCCAAGCCCTACCACCAGGCCCATGCACGGGGCGTGAAGCTGATCGGCGCGACGGCCCACTACGTCACCGGCGACCTCGACGAGGGCCCGATCATCGAGCAGGACGTGGAGCGCATCAGCCACCGGGAAAGCCCCGAGACGCTTGTCCGCAAGGGCCGAGACATCGAACGACGCGTGCTGGCCCGGGCGGTGCGCTACCACCTGGAGGACCGCGTGCTGCTGAACGGCGCTCGCACGGTGGTCTTCGCGGACTAGAGACCCGCAGCCCGCAAGCGGGAAGGCGCGGCGCCGCCCGCAAGGCGAGCGCCGTCCGGTCGGCTGGGCGAGACGCCACAGGCCGCTCTCGCGCTCAGGTCGCGACAGGGATCAGCACTTCGTTGCGGCGCAAGAACCAGAGCGTCCATGGCGGATCGTACTGGGCCAGGGCCGCGGGCCCTGCCGCGCGGAGCCCCCGACGCTCCATCCAAGCGCTCAGCTCCCTCGCCTTGGCCTGGAAGTCCTGTGGACGCGCCACGCCTGAGAACCGGACGGCGGCGGCGCGTCCCGGCGGGATCGCGCGCATACGGATCCTGGCGTCCTTCGGCGGAGGAAGAGCGCCGATGGCGTAGGCCTTGGGCATGGTGAACCTCACCACCCACTGTCCAGCGCCGCCGGCTTCGACCAGGGCCGCAGGCAAGCGGACGTTGGGGTCGGCGGGCAGCAGGGTCACGGGTGCGGTCATGGCGATCTTCTCGCGACGCGCGTTGGCGCCGAAGATGTAGCCGGCGAGGATGCGGAAGCCCTGGCCTGCGGCATGGCCCTGGTCGCCGGCGACGACGACGTCCGCGACGACCAGCGGCGGGTACGCGCGAAGCTCGAAGGGCCCCTCGCGAAGCTGGAGATGAAAAGCGGGCTCTTCGACGGACATGGACAACCCCTCGGCTTGCGCCCTTCTAACGCTCAGCCTCCCGGATTGGCGCTCGCGACCGGGAGGCGCGAGACGGCGCAAAGCCGTCTGGCGGACTTGCATGCGGACTTGCGGGGGCACCGTCCGCCATGATCGACCGCCGCGGAGCGGGCCTTCGCAGCTAGTGCGGAAGCCTGGAGTCGCAAGCAGAGCCGGCGTCCGGTCCTGGCGCCGGCAGCCGCCCTCTCCCCGCTACGCCGCTCAGGATGAGACGGCATTGACGGGCCCCGCGGGCGTGGGACAGTCCTGTGAACAGGGAGAGAATCCGCATGGCGAGCCAGGTTAAGCGCGCGGGCGATCACGGCTGCGGCGGCGCTGGCGGTCGGGTTCGGGGGCGGCATCCTGGCGGCCAAGGTGCTGCCGGCGGGGGCGAAAGCGCCTGGCGCGCAGGCTGCGGACGAGGGCTTCGCCTGGCCCCTGTTCGGCAAGCCCCGCGATCCCCGAGCGCCCCGCGCCGGGGTGAGGAAGCCCGAGGCTCCGCGGTATGGACCTCGCGCCTGGACACCTCGCGGCCTGAGCCCAGCGCCTGCGTGCGGATGACGCGGCAACTCGACCCGCGGCGCTCCTACGGCGACTTCATCGCCGTCGAACCCGACCTCGGCCACCCGGCGCGGTGAGCGTGCGCAACGACGAGTTGTGCGTGGCGGGGGTGGGGTTCGAGGGGCGCGAGGTCACCCTGCTGCACGGCCTGCAGGCGGCATCCGGCGCGGTGCTGGAACAGGACGCCGTCGTCGAGTTCAGCCAGGGGGAGAAGCCGGCCTTCGTGGGCGTCTCCGGCGACGGCGCGATCCTGCCGCGGGAGGACTCCGACGGCGTGGGGCTGGAGACGGTCAACGTCACCCGGCTGAAGCTGGAGGTCTGGCGCGTGGCGGGCCGCAACCTCGTGCGCAAGTCGATCAGCGCGCCCCAAGCGGGGCCGACGATGATCTTCCCCCGGAACGGGGCGCAGTTGATCGCGGACGGCTTCGGCCCCGCCGCGCGCGGTCTGGCCCTCTCGGCTCGCGGCGACGACCTGAGATGGTTCGTGGACGGGAGGCCCCTAGCCCCGCGCGAAGGAGGCGGCGACCCCGTCTGGCGACCCGATACGCCCGGCTTCTACCTCATCACCGCCGTTGACCGTCGCGGAGCGGCCGCGAAGGCGCGGATCCGGATTCGAGACCCGGGCTAGCGGTCTGAGGCGGCCTGCGAAGCCTCGTTCGCGAGCGTCTGCCGACCGTCCTGCGTCGGCTCTTCGCAGGGTCGTCGTCCGAAGGAGATTCGACGTCCGATGTCGGCGCGACCGTGCCCCTGCCGGCGCCTTACGCGCCTGCCGGCGGGCGCCCGATCGGCCCCTCAGCCCGTTCGAGGGAGGGCCGGTTCCAGTTCGCGAGATCTGCGGCCGCTTCGTAGGTGCTCTGGAGAAAGGAGAGGAGCTCAGCGTCAGGATCGGCGGACTTGCGAACGGCCGCGTACGGCAGAAGGAACTCGCCCAGGTCCGCATCGAAGCGGGCTTCCACGGGCTGAACGGCGGCGTCCGCAAAGCCCTCGGGCGCAGGGTAGGCGTAGGCGTAAAAGCAGGGACCGGGGACGGACCCGCCGCCGGGCCAGAAGCCGACGCTGGCGACCTCCTGGCAGTAACCGTCCCGCGCCACGGCATCGGGCATGTGATCGACGCCGCCGGGGTGGGGCGGCGCGGCGCGGCCGGAGAAGCGGGTGACGGCGAGATCGAAGCCGCCCCAGAACAGGTGCACCGGGCTGCACTTGCCGATGAATCGCGTGCGGAACCGCTGGAACAGCCGCTGGACCTGGAGGAGCGCCCGCCAATAGGTGCGCGCGGCGTCTCCATCGAAGGCGCGTACGGCGACGTCCCGCGGGAACGGGACGGCGCCCGGCATCTCGCACGGCCTGTCGTCGATGCGGACGGCGACACCCAAACCCTCCAGGGCGGACAACGTCCCGGCGTAGAAGGCCGCCACGCTCTGGCCGTCCAGCGGCACGGACGCCTCGCGGCCGTCGGCGGCGCGCAGGACCAGCGCCTCCGCCAGGAGGTCGAACTCCATGTCGAAGGCCCCGCCGTCGGAGGTCGGGATCCAGCCCGTCGCCAAGCCGCGCGCCGAGACGTAGAGCGGCACGTGCCAGCTGTGGTTCACCCACGGCGTCAGGCCCAAACGGACCTTGCCCACCACCTGGGTGAAGAGGTGGAGCGCTTCGGTGGTCGCCGAGAGGCCGTCGATGTCAAGATCGGGCCAAAGGCCCTGCGCGGACGAGGTCATACGGGCTCCCACCGTTCGTCGGCCACGGTCAGGCCGCCGGCCCGGCGTTCACTCCGCGGCGAGCAACGCCCGCGCGGCGGGCGGCGGGCGGGGCGCGTCAAGCCCCGTGTCGGCCAGGGCCGTCGTGCGCAGATTCTCGACCGAGGGGCCATAGTTGAAGAGCGGCAGGGCGTCTGGGCGGAGCGAGCGGACGGCGTCGCGCAGGGTGGTGGTGGCGGGTTCGTCCACCGTCCCGTCGTCGCGCAGGATCACGCCGTAGGCGCGGGCGCCGGCGGCGGTGACCAGCGCCTGCTCGACCTCGGTGGCGACGAGGGCGGGGTCGCGGGCAAGGGGATCGCCCCATCCGCCGCCTCCCCAGGTGATGAAGTCGAGCTCGTCGCCGGCCTCGACCTTCAGGTCCTCGCGCTTGGCGCCGACCACGGTGGTGGTCCCGTCGATCCGGCGCAGGACCTTGCGGGCGCGGGCGCCGGGTTCGCCGCCGTTGACGGCCCAGCGCGTTCTCGATGATGTCGAGCGTCACCGGGTCGATCTCGACCTTGCGGAAGGGGAGTCGTTGTCTTGGACGATCGTGGCGGGCATGGGCGTTCGCCTCATACGGGGGTGATCAGGATGTTGCCGAAACGCCTGCCCGAGTAGCGCACGTCGACCTCGAAGCGGCGTGGCGGGGCCCTGCGCCGGCGTCCGGGCCATCACCGCGTCCAGGTCCTCCATCGCCGCCTCGGTCGTGACGGTGAAGGGGTCGGCGTTGAGTTCCGACTTGCCGTAGCCGCGGATGGCGAAGGTCACGGCCGGGAAGCCCGTCGCGACCAGGGCGTCCATGATCGAATAGTCCTCAGCCCCCGGATGGCTGAAGTCGAACATGCCGGGACCGGAGAGGTTGGAGCCCTGCACCAGCACCGCGGGGGGCTTGCGCGCCTCTCCCAGCCCCCTTGGCGCGCACCGCGATCCGGCCGGCGGGACCGTCGATGAAGAGATCGCGGGTTTCAGCCACGCTGCACCCAATCTCCGCCACTCGTCTCCGCGGAAGCGGCGACCCGGGTTTTAATCCCGCGCTGGAGGTCGAATGATCTGGCATGGCGGAGTCGCTCAAGCCTGGCTCCCCGCTTCCGTGGGGATGATGGGCTAAAGGGTAAGGTCACAGAGCGATCGCGGCGTATTTGGTGGAAAGGTATTCCTCGATCCCCTCAGGGCCGCCCTCCCGGCCGAGGCCGGAGTCCTTGACGCCTCCGAAGGGGGCCGCGGGGTTGGAGACCAGGCCGCGGTTCAGCCCCACCATGCCCACCTCCAGCCGGTCCACCACCCGCAGGGCTCGGGCGAGGTCGCGCGTGTAGAGGTAGGCGGTGAGGCCCACGGGGGAGGCGTTGGCGCGGTCCAACGCCTCGTCCTCGGTCTCGAAGGCGGAAACGACGGCGACGGGGCCGAAGATCTCGGCGCGGTTGATCTCGGCGTCCTTGGGCGCGTCGACCAGCACGGTGGGCGGATAGAACCAGCCGGGGCCGTCGTGCGGCTTGGCCCCGGTCAGGACGCGCGCTCCGCCCTCCACGGCCTCGGCCACCAGCCGGGCGACGTTGTCCCGCGCCTTGGCGTCGATCAGAGGGCCGACGTCGGCGCCGGAGAGGCCGTGGCCGAGCCTCAGCGCGCCCATCTTCGCCGCCAGCTTGTCGGCGAACGCCTCGGCCACGCTCGCGTGGATCAGGAAGCGGTTGGCGGCGGTGCAGGCCTCGCCGATGTTCCGCATCTTGGCGAGCATGGCGCCCTCGACCGCAGCGTCCACGTCCGCGTCCTCGAACACCAGGAAGGGGTTGTCGCCGCCGAGCTCCATCGAGGCGCGCAGGAGGCGCCGCCCCGCGTGCTCCGCCAGCTTGCGCCCCACCGCCGTCGAGCCCGTGAAGGAGACCTTACGTGCGGCCGGGTGGTCGAGCATCGCCCCCGTGACCGACGACGCGTCGCGGGTGGGGACGACGTTCAGCACGCCCTCGGCCAGACCGGCCGCCTCCAACACCTGCGCCAGGGCGAGCATGGAGAGCGGGGTCTGCGGGGCGGGCTTGACCACCATGGTGCAGCCGGCGGCGATGGCCGGGCCGATCTTGCGCGTACCCATGGCGAGCGGGAAGTTCCAGGGCGTCACGAACACGCACGGCCCCACGGGCTGGCGCATGGTGAGCAGGCGCGAGCCCCCGTCGGGGGCCAGGGCGTAGCGGCCGTCGATCCGCACCGCCTCCTCGGCGAACCAGCGCAGGAACTCGGCGGCGTAGCGCACCTCGCCGCGGGATTCGGAGAGCGCCTTGCCCATCTCCAGCGTCATCAGCGTCGCCAGCCGGTCCTCGTCGGCCAGCATGGCGGCG
>CAZZZR010000036.1:8656-15841 GCA_964658605.1 uncultured Caulobacter sp.
GCGGCCAGCTCGTCCAGCAGGCGGTTGATGTCGGAGAGGGGGCTGACGCTGGTGAGCAGGCGCTCCACCGGCAACCGCCCCGCCCTCCAGAGCGCGATATAGCGCGGCACGTCCCGCGAGGGGATGGTTGATCCCATATAGCTTCCCATCAGCGTCTTGCCGTCGCCCACCAGGGAGACGGCGGGGATGGACAGCATCTCCGCCGGGTTGGGCAGGCCCACCGTCACCGTGCGGCCGCCCCGGCGGGTGGCCTTGTAGGCGGCGGCGAGCACGGCGGCCTTGCCCACCGACTCCACCGCCACGTCCGCCCCGCCGCCGGTGAGGCGCGCGATCGCCTCGGCCGCCTCCTCAGGCGCGACGGCTGCCGTGGCGCCCAGCTCCAGCGCCAGCTCGCGCTTGGGCGCGACGGGATCGACCGCAATCACCGGCTGCGCCCCCGCCGCCACCGCCCCCAGCACCGCCGAGAGGCCCACGCCGCCGAGGCCATAGACCACCACGCTCTCGCCCGGCCGCACGACCGCGGTGTTCATCACTGCGCCCACGCCGGTCAGCACCGCGCAGCCGAACAGGGCCGCGATCTCCGGCTTTATGTCGGGGTCGATTCTCACCGCGGAGCGGGCGTCGATCACCGCATGGGTGGCGAAGGCCGAAACGCCGAGGTGGTGCTGGACGAGCGTGTCCCCCTCGTGCAGCCGACGACCGCCCCGCAGCAGCCGGCCCTCGCCGTTGGCCATGGCGGCGGGCTGGCACAGATAGCCCTGGCCGGAGCCGCAGGAGGGGCACTGGCCGCAGGCGGGCAGGAAGGCGAGAACCACCCGGTCGCCGGGCGCGAAGGCGCCGTCTGGGTCACCCGCCTCGACCACCGTCGCGCTGGCCTCGTGGCCGAGCGCCATGGGCATGGGTCGCGGCCGATCCCCGTTCACCACCGACAGGTCGGAGTGGCACAGCCCCGCCGCGTCGATCCGCACCAGGAGCTCTCCAGGCCGAGGCGCATCCAGCTCCAGCTCCGCCAGCCGCAAGGGACGGGTCTGCGCGAACGGGCCCGTAGCGCCGATCTTGTCTAGGACGGCCGCTGTGATCTTCATTCCGTCTCCTTCACGGGCGGCGTCAGGCCCCGGCGCACCGCGGGGCGATCGAGCACCTCCCCGCTCCAGCGCTGTAGGTTCTCCAGCGCCGACAGGTCCAGGCTGAAGACCCGCGCCGCGCCGATCAACGGCGCCGCCAGCGCGTCGACCCAGCTGTAGTCCTCGCCTGCGATGTAGCGGAAGCCGCGCAGGTGGCCGTCGAGGGCGGCGTACTGGAAGCGCAGGTCGTTCAGCGCTTTGTCGATGAACAGCGCATGCGCCTCCGCGCCCAGCTTGCGGGCGTAGAAGATGCTCGAGAACGACGCCCCGAATCCGCTGACGATGGCCGATCCCCAGGTCATGGCCCGCGCCCGATCCGCGGGCGTCGGGGGCAGGAGCTTGCCGGTCTTCTCGACGAGGTAGAGGGCGATGGCCAGGCTCTCGGCTACGGCGATCGGCTCGCCGCCCGGGCCGTCGTCGTCCACGATCACCGGGATCTTGCCGAGGGGATTCAACGCCAGGAAGACGGGCGAACCCGTGTCGCCCGCGCCGAAGTCGACGAGCCGGGTCCGGTAGAGGAGGTCGAGCTCCTCTAAGAGGATGGCGGCGCGGTAGCCGTTGCCGGTGGCGGCGGTGTGGAGGGTGATCATGCGACGTCAAGCATGGCGGCGCGGGCGAGCGCCTGGGAGTTCCCATTCCTCGCCGTCCCATGCGCGCGGCGTCGCTCCGCTATGCGGGCGCCGCAAGCGCGCGTGCGGGCGCCGAACTCGTCCCGGGCGTATGGGTCGCCTACATGACGTTCATGGTCGCCCGCCCAAGCCTTCGCCCGGCCGTCCGGTGGGCCTGACGCTCTACGACAAGCTGTGGGCGCGCCACCTGGTGGCCGACTACGGCGACGGCACGGGCCTGCTCTACATCGACCGCCAGCTCCTGCACGAGGTGTCTAGCCCGCAGGGGTTCGAGGGGCTGCGGGCGGCGGGCCGCCGGGTGCGCCGTCCGCAAGCCCAGCTCACCGTCGCCGACCACGCGGTGCCCACGCGCCACCGGGGCATGCCCATCGCCGACCCCCTGGCCCGCGCCCAGGTGGCGCTGCTGGAGTCCAACGCGGCGGAGTTCGGCGTCCGCTATCTGCCCCTGGCCGACGTGCGCCAGGGCATCGTCCACGTGATCGGGCCGGAGCTCGGCTTCACCCAGCCGGGCATGACGTTGGTCTGCGGCGACAGCCACACCTCCACCCACGGCGCCTTCGGGGCGCTCGCTTTCGGGGTCGGCGCTAGCGAGATCGAGGTGGTGCTCGCCACTCAGACCCTGCGGCAGGCCAAGGCCAGGACGCTGCTCGTCCAGATCACGGGCGCGCTGGGCCTCGGCGTCACCGCCAAGGACCTGATCCTGGGCGTCGTGGGCAGGCTCGGCGCGGGCGGCGCCTCGGGCTGCGCAGTGGAGTATGCGGGCGAGGCGGTGCGGGCGCTGTCGATGGAGGGGCGCATGACCCTTTGCAACATGTCGATCGAAGCCGGCGCCCGCATGGGGATGGTCGCCCCCGACGAGACCACCTTCGCCTACCTCCAAGGCCGCCCGCTGGTGCCGAAGGGGCCGGCGTGGGAGGCCGCGCTCGCCGACTGGCGCACGCTGATCAGCGACCCGGACTCCGCCTTTCACCGCCGGGTGGAGATCGACGCGGCGGCGCTGGCCCCCCAGGTCACCTGGGGCACCAGTCCCGACCAGGTCGCCCCGGTGGACGCCGCCGTCCCCGACCCCGCCTCAGCGCCCTCGGCCGCCGAGGCCGCGCGCACCACCAAGTCCTTGGCCTACATGGGCCTCGCCCCCGGCGCCCGGCTCCAGGGCCTGCCGGTAAACGACGTCTTCATCGGCTCCTGCACCAACGGCCGGATCGACGACCTGCGCGCCGCCGCCGCCGTGCTCCGGGGGCGCCACGTGGCGCCGGGCGTGACCGCGCTCGCCGTCCCGGGCTCCGGCCAGGTCAAACGGCAGGCGGAGGCCGAGGGGCTGGACCGGGTGTTCATCGACGCCGGCTTCGAGTGGCGGGACGCCGGGTGCTCGCTATGCGTGGCGATGAACGACGACCGCCTCGCTGCCGGCCGCCGCTGCGCCTCCACCAGCAACCGCAACTTTGAGGGC
Organism: uncultured Caulobacter sp.; assembly: GCA_964658605.1. GTDB lineage: Bacteria > Pseudomonadota > Alphaproteobacteria > Caulobacterales > Caulobacteraceae > JASLDZ01. Next base: position 11,860 of record CAZZZR010000036.1, read on the forward strand.
CGCCAGGGCCCTGGCGCGCGCACTCACCTGATGAGCCCCGTCATGGCCGCCGCCGCCGCCGTCATGGGCGCGATCACCGACGTACGGGAATTCCTGTGACGGAGCGGTTCACCCGCCTCACGGCCAAGGCCGCGCCGCTGCCGGAGGCGGACGTCGACACCGACATCATCTTCCCCGCCCGCTTCCTGCTGCACACGCAGAAGACCGGCCTTGGCCGCTTCGCCTTCTTCGAGCGGCGCTATGACGCCGATGGCGCGCCCCGGCCCGACTTCGTCCTCAATCGCCCCGCCTTCGCCGACGCGCAGATCCTGGTCGCGGGCGACAACTTCGGGTCCGGCTCCTCCCGCGAGCAGGCGGTGTGGGCGCTGCGGGACCTCGGCTTCCGCTGCGTGGTCGCCCCCGGCTTCGGCGAGATCTTCCACGCCAACGCCTTCAAAAACGCGATGCTGCCCGTGGTCCTGCCCGCCACCCAGGTCGCCGCCCTGATGAACGACGCCCGGGAGGGGTCCGCCATCACCGTCGACCTCGCCGAGCAGGCGGTGATCCGCCCCGGCGGCGAGCGCTTCGCCTTCGAGACCGCGCCTTACCGCCGCGAGGCGTTGCTGAACGGCTGGGACGAGGTGGACCTGATCCTCAACGCCCACGGCGACGACATCACCGCCTTCGAGGCGCGCCAGAAGGCCGAGCGGCCCTGGCTCTACGAAAAGGACTGAACCCGCCTATGGCCGACCCGATCGTCCGCAAGAAGCTCCAGGCCCGCGAGTTCTTCGTCGCCCCCGGGCTGCAAGACGCCATCGCCGCGGTGATGGCCGACCGCGTCGGGTTCGAGATCGTCTACGGCACCGGCTACTGGACAACGGCCTCCGCCTACGGCCTGCCGGACGCGGGCATCGCCACCTACACCCAGATGGTCGACCGCATGGCCATGCTCGCCCGCACCAGCAAGGCCGCCCTGATCGCCGACGCGGACACCGGCTACGGCGGCCTCCTCAACGTCCACCACACGGTGAAGGGCTATGAGGCGGCGGGGGTCACGGCGATCCAGCTGGAGGACCAGGAGTTCCCCAAGAAGTGCGGCCACACCCCCTTCAAGCGTCTGATCCCGGTCGAGGACATGGTGGAGAAGATCAAGGTCGCCTGCGACGCCCGGCAGGACGCCGAGAACTTTCTGATCATCGCCCGCACCGACGCCCGCCAGAGCGAGGGGCTGGACGGCTCGCTGCGGCGCCTGGAGGCCTACGCAAAGGCCGGTGCCGACATTCTCTTCCCCGAAGCCCTGATCGGCGAGGAGGAGATGCGCGCCGCCTGCTCGGCCTTCGACAAGCCGGTGATGGCCAACATGGCGGACGGCGGCCTCACCCCCATCCTGCCGGCGAAGGTGCTGCAGGAGATCGGCTACGCCTTCGCCATCTACCCCGCGATGACCAGCCTCGTGGCCGCGGCCGCGATGGAGCAGGGGCTGCGCGCGCTGAAGGAGGCGGGCGCCTATGGGGCCTTGCCGCTCTTCGACTTCAAAACCTTCTGCTCGATGATCGGGTTCGAGGACGTTTGGGCGTTCGAGCGCCAGTGGGCGGGAGACAAGGCATGAACGGCGAAACCTTCAAGGCCAAGGGCTACGACGCGGACACGCGCATTGGTTTCGGCGTCGCGCCGGCCGTGGTGGTGGTCGACTTCCAGAAGGCCTTTACGGACCCCCGATTTCCCCTCGCCGGATCACCGCACGTGGACAAGGCGGTGGAGGCGACCGCCCTCCTCCTCAAGGCGGCCCGCGCCGCCGGCGCGCCCGTCGCCCACAGCTACACCGCTCACAGCCACGAACGTGACGCGCCGCACTGGAAGGTGCGGGTGGTGACCGAGCAGTTCCGGTTCGGGACCGAGGGCGCGCAGATCGATCCCCGTGTCTACGATTCCGCTTACGACACGGTCTACGCCAAGGCCGCCCCCTCGATCTTCTTCGGCACTCCGTGCGCGCAGTTCCTGGCCAAGGAGCGGGTCGATACGGTGTTCGTCACCGGCTGCACCACCTCGGGCTGCGTGAGGGCCTCGGTGATCGACGCCTTCAGCTACGGGTTCCGCGTCATGGTTCCGCAGGAATGCAGCGGCGACCAGGAGGAGGAGGCCCACCGCAACAACCTGCTGGACGTCGGCCGCCGCTACGCCGACATCGTCAGCCTCGAGGAGAGCCTGGCGTATTTCGAGACGCTGAGGGGGCGCAACGCGCCGGCCTAGCTGAACTCCGCCCGGAGCGCGGCGGAGTGGGCGCCGAGCTCGGGCGCCGCGCCGGGTACCGGGCGCCCTGACCGCACCGCCGCGGGGGCTGGCAGCGACACCGGGCCGCCGGGCGTGTCGACGGTGATGCGGCGCAAGTGCGGATGCGCCGCGAGGTCGAGCACCGTGTTCACGGCGCCGAAGGCGATCCCGGCCGCATCCAGCGCGGCGATCAAGTCGGCCCGGGTGAAGGCGGCAAGCGGGGGGCGAAGGGCGGCGTCCAGGGCTTCGCGATTCGCCACCCGGGCGGGGTTGTCGCTGAACCGAGGGTCGGTGGCGAGATCGGGTCGGCCCAGGACCCGCAGGCACAGGCTCTCCCACTCCCGCCCGTTCTGCACCGCGATGAGCACCTCCGACCCATCGGCGCAGGCGTAGGCGCCGTAGGGCGCGATGGAGACGTGGGCCAGTCCTACCCGCACGGGGTTCGCGCCGGACGCCTCGGCCTGGATCAAGGGCACGGCCATCCAGTCTGCGAGGGCGTCGAACAGCGAGACCGCGATCGCCTCCCCCGCCCCGGTCCTGCCCCGTGCGATCAGCGCCTCCAGGATCGCCTGCACAGCGTACATGCCCGTGGCGATGTCGCACACCGAGACCCCCACGCGACCCGGCGCCTCGGGCGTGCCCGTCACCGAGGCCAAGCCCGTCTCCGCCTGCAATAGCAGGTCGTAGCCCTTGCGCGCCGCGTAAGGCCCGTTGGCGCCGTAGCTGGAGATGTCGCAGGTGATCAGCCGCGGGCGCACCGCGCGCAGGGTCGCAGCGTCCAGCCCCAGCCGCCTGACCGCGCCGGGGGCGAGATTCTGCACGAAGACGTCGGCGCGGGCGACCAGCCGGTCCAGCAGCGCCCGGTCGCCCGGCGCCTTGATGTCCAGCACCAGGGACTCCTTGCCCCGGTTCAGCCACGCGAAGTAGCTGGACATTCCCTTGGCCGCCCGGTCGTAGCCGCGGGCGAAGTCCCCCTCCGCCCGCTCGACCTTGATCACCCGGGCGCCCGCGTCGGCCAGGCGCGAGGTGGCGAAGGGCGCGGCCACCGCCTGCTCCAGCGCGACCACAAGCACGCCGTCGAGGGGCCCGCTCATGCCTCAGTAGGACCGGGGCAGGCCGAGCACTTGCTCGGCGAGGTAGGAGAGGATCAGGTTCGTGGAGATGGGCGCCACCTGGTAGAGCCGGGTCTCACGGAACTTGCGCTCCACGTCGTACTCCTCCGCGAACCCGAACCCGCCGAAGGTCTGCACGCAGGTGTCCCCCGCCGCCCAGGACGCCTCCGAAGCCAGCAACTTGGCGGTGTTGGCCTCCTCCCCGCACGGCTGTTTGGCGTCGTAGAGGGCGGCAGCGCGGTAGGTCATAAGGCGCGCGGCCTGGCTCTGGGCGTAGGCGCGGGCGATCGGGAAGGCGACACCCTGGTTCTGGCCGATCGGCCGGTCGAACACCTTGCGGTCCTTGGCGTAGGCGACCGCCCGCTCGGTGAACCAGCGGGCGTCGCCGCAGCACTCGGAGGCGATCAGGATGCGCTCGGCGTTCATGCCGTCGAGGATGTAGCGGAAGCCCTTCCCTTCCTCGCCGATCAGGGTGTCGGCGGGGATCTTCAGGTCGTCGAAGAAGACTTCGGTAGTGGCGTGGTTGAACATGGTGCGGATCGGTTTGATCGTCAGGCCGCTCCCCACGGCCTGCCGCATGTCCAGCAGGAACACCGACAGGCCTTCGGTCTTTCTGGCCG
>CAZZZR010000037.1:0-15768 GCA_964658605.1 uncultured Caulobacter sp.
GAAGAAGGCGCCGTGGGTCTTGATCCCGATGGCGGTGAACCACGGCGCGGCGATCGCCAGCATCAGAAGCACGCCCCAGCCTGCGCGCAGACCTTTGAGCCAGCGCCAGCGGCGCTCGGTCAGCCAGACGCCCAGGATCGTGCCGCCGCTGACGATCAGGATGATCGGGCCCTTGAGCAGGAGGCCCGCCCCGAGCGCCGCCCAGAACAGCGCCGCCGTCAGCCGCGGCCGGGTGGGCGATCCCCGCGCGAGGTAGATGCGCAGGAGAGCCGCCTGCGCGAGCAAGGTCGCAAGCAGCAGGGTGGCGTCGATCTTCGCCTGCCTGGCCTCGAAGCCCAGCAGCACGCTGAAGGCCATCAGGAGGCCCGCGGCGATCCCCGCCGTGCGCCCGAACGCCATCGCGCCGATCCAGGCCGTAACCAGCACGGCGAGCACCGCCGAGATCGCGGAGGGCAGGCGGTAGGCCCAGATTTCGCGATGCTTCAGCGCGCCCGTGGCGGAGACCGCGGCCGACTGCAGCCAGTAGATGCCGGCCGGCTGCAGGTAGCGCGGCTGGTCCTGGAAACGGACATCGACGAAGTCGCCCGTCTCCAGCATCTGGCTGGTGGCCTGGGCGTAGCGGCTCTCGTCGCGATCGACGGGCGGCAGGCTGGAGAGGCCGGGCAGCAGCATGGCCACGGCCACGGCCAGCAGCAGCAGGACGTCGCGGGCGGTCAGCCCCTCACGCGCGGGCGTGGTCTCAGAGGCGGTCGACACGATCCGGCCGGTGCGTGCGGCTCTTCAGCCAGATGACGCCGAGCACGTCGCCGATCCCGACCATGGCGCGCCCGAAGTTGGTGTACTTCGACACCCCGTGCATCCGGGCCCGGTGCTTGACTTCGCGGTTGATGAGCGGGTGGCCGTACATCTTGAACAGGGCCGGCAGGAAGCGGTGCTGGCCCTCGAACAGGGGCAGGTCGAGGAAGGCGTCGCGGGGGAAGACCTTCACCCCGCAGCCGGTGTCGGGGCAGTCGTCGTCCAGCACGCGGCGGCGGAAGCCATTCGCGATCCGGGTGGCGACGAGGCGCGAGGGCGGGTCGTCGCGGCGCACGCGGATGCCCGCGACGATGGGCTGCGGCTCGCCCGCGGCCAGGGCGGCGGCGATCATGGGCGGCAGGTCGGTGGGGTCGTTCTGGCCGTCGCCGTCCAGCGTCGCGATCCAAGCGCCGCGCGCGGCGTGGGCGCCGGTGCGCAGGGCCGAGGACTTGCCGCAGCGCTGCGGATGGCGCACGACGCACACCTGCGGCCGGGCGGCGGCCAGCCGGGCGAGGATCGCGGGGGTGGCGTCGTCGCTGCCGTCGTCCACGAAAACGATCTCGTAGGGCGGGCCGCCGTCCAGCGCCGCGCAGGTCTCGTCGCAGACCGCCTCGACGTTCTCCGCCTCGTTGAGCACGGCGATGACAACGCTGAACGCGGGCGTGATGTCGGGCAAGCCGTCCTCGTCGAACCACGCGCGGACCAGCCGGCGCGGCGCGGGTCTAGCACGGCGGGGGGCGAGGGAAAGAGCGGCTCAGGCCGCGGGCGCCTCGCCGCCGTCCACCGCGATGCGGCCCAGCGCAGGGTCGTCGGTGAAGAAGCCGTCGATCCCGGCCTCGATGTAACGCCGGATCTCCGCCACCGAGCCTCGCGGGTTGCGCGCGTTCGGCCCGGCGTCGCTGCGCAGGTCGGACGGCTGGAACTGGTTCTCCGGCCGCAGCGTCCAGGTGTGGACGAGGAGGCCCGCGGCATGGGCGTCGCGGATGATCGGCGCGGGCGCACCCAGCCGCCCCTGCGCGTCCAGCGGGATCAGTACGCGGGTGTTCGGCGCGACCACGTCGGCGTAGGTCGCCATCTCCTTGAGGCCCTGGGCGGTGGTGACTTCGGCCCAGGTGGTGGAGGCGCCGGCCGCGGCGGTGTCGGCGGGCTTTTCGCCGGGCTCGCCGGTGAGCTGCATCAGCCGCACGTTGGCCGGGCGGCCGAGGCGGCGGCGCAGCGCCCGCAGGTTCGCCGTCTCGAACGACTGGATCTCCACGGGCGCTTGCCGCGCATAGGGGTGGCTCGCCAGCATGGTGAGGAAGCGGTCCTCCATCGGCAGGCCCTGGGCGGCGTGCCAGGTGGAGTGCTTGATCTCGGGCACCATGCCGATCGGGCGGCCGCGCAGCGCACTCTCGGCGGCGACGAAGTCGAGGTATTCGCCGAAGGTCGGCACCTCGAACTCGCCGTCGTAGCGGGTGTTCTGCGGACGCACCTGCGGCAGGCGCTCGCGGGCGCGCAGCGTCTTCAGCTCGGCGAGGGTGAAGTCGGTGAGGAACCAGCCCTCCATCGTCTCGCCGTCCACCACCTTGGCGGTGCGGCGAGAAGCGAACTCGGGGTGGGCGGCCACGTCGGTGGTGCCGCCGATCTCCGGCTCGTGGCGCACGACCAGCACGCCGTCCCTTGTGATGCAGAGGTCGGGCTCGACGTAGTCGGCGCCGTCGGCGATCGCCAGCGCGTAGCTGGCCAGCGTGTGCTCGGGCCGGAGCGCGCAGGCTCCCCGGTGGCCGAACACTTCGACCTTGCGGCGGGACTCGGCGGCGGACGCGGACCCCGCCGCCGCCAGCGCGCCCACCCCCGCCATCAGGTCCCGTCGCGTCATGGCCGCCATTAGAACGTGGCCTGCAGCGTCACGAAAGCCTCCCGCGGCGTCAGCGGGAAGGCCTGGTAGCCGCCCGAGGCGCCCGTCACCACCGCCGTCGAGACGCCGCGGTCGTTGTTCAGGTTGATCGCGTTGACGCTGATCTTGGCGCTCTTGGCCCAGGGGACGGCGCTGAGCTGCGGGAGCACGTAGCTGGCCTCCAGCCCGATCTGGAAGGTGCTCTTCACCGACAGATCGTTGAGGTAGGTGACGTAGCGCTCGCCCACGTAGTCGGCGCTGAGCTGCGCCTCGAACGGCCCGTAGTTGGCCGAGAGGATGGTCTTGTTCAGCCAGTTGGGAGTCAGCGGCACCGACTTGCCGGCGGTCGGCACCACCGCGGCGTTGGCGCCCGACTGGTAGTTCGAGTCGTAGGTCGAGGTGTTGTACGACACCGCGTCGTAGACGTGGACGTGCGAGCCGAAGTTCAGCGTCGCCGCCATGTCCGCGCCGTCCGTCGTCACGCCGCCCACGTTGACCAGGATCGAGGCGCCGGGATTGATGAAGTTGTAGGCGGCGATGTTGAACAGCCGGTTCGAGAAGTCGACGTGGTAGTAGTTCAGCTGGCCCTGGATCGAGGTCAGCGGGCCGAGAGACACCGGCCGGTTGGTGCGCACGCCGATCTCGTAGGTCCAGGAGTGCTCCGGCTGCACGGTCGTCTTGAACAGGTTGAAGGCGGCCTGGCTGCCGAGGCTCCAGGGCGAGGAGCCGTAGAAGTTCGAGCCGGCGCCGTAGGGGATGAACTGGCGCAGGTTCTTCTGGGCGTTGGCGAACACCTGCTCGTGGCTGGTCACGTCCCACAGGGCGCCGAACTGGGGCAGGAAGCCCTCGTTCGAGACGATGGTCCCGGTGGGATAGAGCGTCGGCACGGCGGCGGTGGGGAGGTTCTTCTGCTGGATCGTCACCGTGCCCGTCGCGGTCTGCAGGCTCGCCTTGAACCCCGCCTGCAGGAGCAGGGTGGGGAGGACGCGCCACTGGTCCTGAAGGTGCGCCTGCACGTCCTCGGTCTGGAACAGGAAGGCGTACTGCTGGAACACCGCGGGCCCGCGAGGCACGTCGTAGGGCGTCAGGTCGTCGTTCTGCCCTGAGAACGGGTACCAGACGCGGTGCTGGGTCGACTCGTTGTTCTCGTACCAGACGCCGGCCTCGATGGCGTGCTGGCCAAGCTGCCAGTTCAGCGTCGAGATGATCCCGCCGCGCTTGATGGAGTATTCGGTGGTGCGCACCTCATAGCCCGTGCCGCCGAACAGGTTGGTGATGTTCTGGAGCGTCGCGGCGCTGCCCGTGCCGCCGACGACCAGCTGCGGGAAGTAGGTGCCGAACAGCCCCGGCAGCCCCGCCTGGTTGATCGGCCCGGCGACGATGCCGCGCCCGTAGTTGTAGTGCCCGTAGATCTGGTTCGACCACGTGATGTCGGGCGTAATCTTGGCGTCGTACTTGACGTAGGCGAGGTCGTCGTCGCGCTGGGCGGCGCTGAAGTAGTTGGTGAAGTTGTTCCCCACGCTCACCGGCGGCGAACCGGGCAGGCCGCCCGTCAGATAGGCGAGCCCGGCGACCTGGTTCGGATAGATGAAGGGCCGGGTGTAGGGCGTGTAGCCGGCGGCGGCCGCCGTCTGCTGGTTGCCGAAGCTGGTCGCGTCCTCGTTCGGCTCGACCTTGGAATCCCAGTCGGCGTAGATCGTCAGCCGGCCGTGCTCGTCGTCGTGGACGAACTTGCCGTTGAGCTGGTCGCCGTACTGCTGGCCGTCGAAGTCCCACGCCCGCTGGTCCTGGCGCAGGTAGGAGATGTAGGCCGAGTTTCCGTTCCCGAGGTCGCCGGTGTCGATGCGGAAGAAGGTGCGGTAGGCGTTGTAGCTGCCGAAGGTCTGGCGGATGTCGAAGGTGCGCTCGGGCAGGGGATCGCGCGAGAAGGTCTCGATCGCGCCGCCCAGGTTCGAGGTCGACGCCACGCCGAGCGAGCCCGTGCCGGAGGAGAGCACGACGTCACGGACGTTCTCGCTGGAGACCGCGCGCGACGGCGAGAGGCCGTTGTAGTTGCCGTACTGCTGGTCGCCCAGCGGCACCCCGTCCATCGTGAAGCCGAGCTGCTGGGTCGAGAAGCCGTGCACGAACAGCGCTTCGTTCTGCTCGTTGTTGCCCCACGGGTCGGCGGTCTCGAACAGGACGCCCGGCAGGCTTTGGATCGCCTTGAGCGGGCTGGCGCCTGGGAGGATCTTCTGGATCTCGACGGCGCCGAGCGAGACGGCCGAGCGCGTCGTGCGCTGGGTGACGACGACCTCCGCCACCGAGGCCGGCTCCGTGTCGGCGGAGGCGACCTGGATCGGCTTCGCGTCGGCGGAAGGGGAAGCCGGAGCTTGCGCCGCCTCCTGGCCGCCCGTCTGGGCGTGCGCGCCCGCTGCGAAGCCCAACGCCAGCGCGGCGGTGGTGGCGAGAAGGCGTGAACGAGCCGAAGCGCCGCGAAGTCCGTGCATCGTGGAAGGTCCCCTTGCGGCCGATGGAGCGACCGCCATCCCGCCGCCTAGAGCCTGGCCTAGAAGGTCGCGTGGCGGTCCGGCGAAGCTTTCGTGACCGAGGTTCGGGAGCGGTCCGACTGTTGCGAGAGGGTCGCGCTTGCCTTCGCAGGGGCGGAGAGGCCAAAGCGGGCGGAAGGAAGAACGCGGCGGGGACATGCGCAGGTTCGACGAACTCGACGAGCGGGAGGTGCTGGCGCTCGCCATCTCCAACGAGGAGGAGGACGGGCGCATCTACGCCGACTTCGCCGAGCACCTGCGCCAGGACTTCCCCGACAGCGCCAGGATGTTCGACGACCTCTCGGCGGAGGAGGACGAGCACCGCCGCGCGCTGCTGGACCTCTACAGCGAGCGGTTCGGCCGCCACATCCCCTACATCACCCGCCGTGAGATCAAGGGCGCGCCCACGCCCCCCTCCGCCCGACAGGTGGCGCTGCGGGGCGTGGAGGCGGTGCGCCAGCAGGCGCGCGAGATGGAGGCCGACTCCAGCCGCTTCTACCTGCAGGCCGCCGCCCGCTCGAGCGACACGGCCGTGCGCAAGCTCCTGGGCGACCTGGCGCAGGCGGAGATGGGCCACCTGCAGACGGCGGGCGAGATCGAGGCCAAGCGCCTGCCCGTCGGCCGCCGCGACCGGGAGGACGCCGACGCGAAGAAGCGGTTCGTGCTGCAGATCGTGCAACCGGGGCTCGTCGGACTGATGGACGGGTCGGTCTCGACGCTGGCGCCCGTGTTCGCCGCCGCCTTCGCCACCCACACGCCCTGGAACGCCTTCCTCGTCGGCATGGCCGCCAGTCTGGGCGCAGGCATCAGCATGGGCTTCGCCGAGGCGCTGGCCGACGACGGCAAGCTTTCGGGCCGGGGCGCGCCGCTGCTGCGGGGCGTGGTCTGCGGGCTGATGACCACGGCGGGCGGCATCGGCCACACCCTGCCGTTCCTGATCCCCGACTTCTGGACGGCAACGGTTGTGGCCGGGCTGGTGGCGCTGGTCGAGCTCGGGATCATCGCCTGGATCCAGTACCGCTTCATGCAGACCCCGCCGCTGTCAGCCGCCGCCAAGGTGCTGCTGGGCGGCCTCCTCGTGCTCGCGGCCGGCGTCCTGATCGGGGGCGGCTAGGCGTGGAGGCGCTCGGCTCCCGGCTGCAGCTGCTCCGCGGGCGGGACACCGTGGGGGCCGAGCGCATCCGGGTGCTGGAGGCGATCGCCCGCACGGGCTCGATCAGCGCCGCCGCCCGCGAGCTGAACCTGAGCTACCGCGGCGCGCAGGACGCGGTGCTCGCGCTGACCGCGCTCCTGGGCCGCAAGGTGGTCGAGGCGCATCCAGGCGGGGCCGGGGGCGGGGCGGCGGCGGTCACGCCGGCGGGGGCGGCGTTGGTGCTGGCCTTCCGACGCATAGACGCCGAGCTCGCCCATGTCGTAGGCCAGCTGGAATCCCATCTGGCGGACGAGGCCGAGCCCCTCGACCGCCTCGCCTGGAGGCTCGGCATGAAGACCAGCGCCCGCAACACCCTGGCCGGCGTGATTGAGAGCGTCGCCGAGGGCGCGGTCAACAGCGAGGTCGTGATCCGGCTTCAGGCGGGGCCGGCGATCACCGCCATCGTCACGCGCGAAAGCGTGGCGGAGCTGGCGCTCGCTCCCGGCCGGCCGGCGATGGCGCTGATCAAGGCGAGCTTCGTGATCCTGGCGGCCGGCCATGCGGACCTGCGCACGTCCGCCCGCAACCGCCTGCTCGGAACGGTGGTCGAACACCGGGGGGGCGCGGTCTCCGACGAGGTGGTGCTCCAGGTCGAGGGCGGCTTGCGCATCGCGGCGACGGTGACGCGGGAGAGCGGCGAGGAACTGGGCCTGGAGGTAGGGGCTTCAGCGCAGGCGCTGATCAAGGCCAGCCACGTGATCGTGGCGGTGGACTAGCCGGCCAAGCGGGCGAACCGGCGGTCCAGCAGCAGCAGGCTGAGCAGGCTGAGGAAGGCGAACGCCGCCAGGCCGCCGGCCAGCACGTGCGCCCGGCCGTAGTCCAGCGCCTCGACCAGCTGGTAGATGCGGATGGAGGCCACCTCCGTCTTTCCAGGGATGGAGCCGCCGATCATCAGCACCACGCCGAACTCGCCCACCGTATGCGAGAAGACCAGCACAGCGGCCGACAGGAAGCCCCGTCGCGCCATGGGCAGGGCCACCAGCCCGAACGCCTGCCGCCGGTCGGCGCCCAGCGTGCGCGCCGCCTCCATCGGTTCGCGCCCCACGCCCTCGAAGGCCGTGCGCAGGGGCTGGACGGCGAAGGGCAGGGAATAGGCCAGCGACCCGATCACCAGCCCGGTGAAGGTGAAGGCCAGGGTGCGGATTCCGAACACGTGCAGCGGCGCCATCAGCGGGCTCTGCGGCGCCAGGGCGATCAGCAGGTAGAAGCCGATCACCGTGGGCGGCAGAACAAGGGGCAGGCTGGTCAGGGCGGCGACGACCTCCTTGCCCCACGCCTCGCTCGTGGCCAGCCACCAGGCGACGGGCGCGGCGAGGACGAGCAGGACGACGGTCGTGACGGCCGCCAGTGCGACGGTGACGCGGACGACCTCCCACACCGATCAGAGCCCTCCGCCCGGCGTCACTTCACCGTATAGCCGTAGCGCAGGATGATGGCCTTGGCCTCCGGTCCGCGCAGGAACGCCAGGAAAGCCCGGGCGGCGGGGTTCTTGTCGCCAGGGGATAGCAGCACGGCGCCCTGGTCGATGGGGTCGTGCAACGTCTCCGGAACGATCCAGCGCGAGCCGCCGGGCTTGTCGACCACCTGGCTCAGCGCCACGAAGCCGAGCTCGGCGGCGCCCGTCTCGGTGAACTGGTAGGCCTGGGTGATGGAGGAGCCCTGCACGATCCTCGCCTTCAGCGGCTCGTACACGCCGAGCTTCTGCATCGTCTGCACCGCGGCGGCGCCGTAGGGGGCGGCGGCCGGGTCGGCGATGGCGATCTTCTGGAAGCGGTCGGACTTCAGCACCGACCCGCGCCCGTCCACCAAGCCGGCCGTCTTCGAGTAGAGCACCAGCTTGCCGGTGGCGTAGACGAAGCGCGTGCCGGGCACGCCCACCCCGTCCCGTTCCGCCGCCTGCGCCCGGTCGACGTCGGCCGAGAGGAACACCTGGTAGGGCGCGCCGTGGGTGATCTGGGTGTAGAACTGGCCGGACGCGCCGAAGCTCAAGATCGCGTCGTTCCCCGTGGCCTTCTTGAAAGCGGCGGCGATCTCCTTGCCCGGCTCGGTGAAGTTGGCCGCGACCGCGACCGGGACTTCGCCGGCGCGGGCGAGCGGCGCGGCGGCGAGCGCGACCAGGGCGAGCAGCGCCAGGCGCAGAGGTCTGAACATCGCGGACATACCGGAGCGAGCGGAGGTGCGCCGTCTTTGGAAGGGTCGGCCCGTGCTGTAAAGGGCCGCTTCACAGCGCGGGCGCCCGAAGCCATGTCGGCCGCCGCGCGTTGGGGGGGCGCATGGCCTTCCCGCACGACGCGCTGATCTTCCGCCCGGACGACGTGGACCTGCGGCGCTCGCCGCTGCGGGCCTCCCTGTCGGACCCGACCTACGTGCTGGGCGCCTTCAACCCCGGGCTCGCGCGGCTGCCCGACGGCGACCTCCTGATGATGGTGCGTGTGGCCGAGGCGTTGAGCGCGCCGGTGGTCGACGGCCGCGTGCGCGCGATCCGCTGGACGCCGGAGGGCTATGTCCTGGACGCGTGGCCGTTGTCCGACGTCGACATGACCGACCCCCGCCAGTTCACCCTGCGCCGTCCCCGCTATCGCCAGCTGGGGCTCACCTCGCTGTCTTGGCTCCTGCCCGTGCGCTTGACGCCGGACGGGAAGGCGGTGCGCGAGGTGATGTACGACCGCGCGATCCAGCCGGCCGCCTCGTATCAGGAGTACGGGGTCGAGGACGCCCGCATCACCCGCATCGACGGTCGCTGGTGGATGACCACCTGCGGGGTGGGCGCGGAGCGGCACGGCACCGCCATGCACACATCCGACGACGGGCTGGAGTGGCGGCTTGAGGGACTGGTGCTCGACCACCAGAACAAGGACATGCTGCTGTTCGAGGGCCGAGTGGGAGACCGCTTCATGGCGCTGACCCGGCCGCTTGGGGAGGTCTACTTCGCCTACCCGCCCGACAGCCCCTTCTTCGGCGGCCCGTCGGTCAACCTGGCGGTGTCGCCCGACGGCCTTCACTGGCGCCCGCACGACCGCCCGTTCATTCGGGCGCGGATCGGTTCGCTTTCGGCCAAGGTGGGGGGCGGCGCCCAGCCGGTGCTGACCGACGCGGGCTGGCTCGTGCTCTACCACGGGGTGGAGCCGAAGGAGACGGTGGGCGTCTACCGCACGTTCTGGGCGCTGCTCGACCGGGACGATCCCAGCGTCATCCTGCGGCTGCACGACGAGGTTCCGCTGATGGAGTCCGATCCCGCACTGTTGGCTTCCATCGCCCACCAGCAGTACCTGCCCACGCCCGTGGTGTTCACGACGGGGCTGGCGGACGGCGGCGACGTGTGGATCGCGGCCTCGGGGGAGGGCGACCTCGCCTGCCGCATCACCCACCTGCCCAAGACGCTGTTCGCATGAGCGAGGGCGGCGAGCCGTGGTGGAAGTCCGCGGTGATCTACCAGGTGTATCCCCGATCCTTCCAGGATATGGACGGCGACGGGGTCGGCGACCTCTGCGGGATCGAACGGCGGCTGGACCACCTCGTCGCGCTGGGCGTGGACGCGGTTTGGCTGTCGCCGATCTTCCCCTCGCCCATGGCCGACTTCGGCTACGACGTGGCCGATTACTGCGGCGTGGACCCGTGTTTCGGCACGCTGGAGGACTTCGACCGGCTCATCGCATCGGCCTACGCCAAGGGGTTGAAGCTGTTGCTCGACTTCGTGCCGAACCACAGCTCGACCGAGCATCCGTGGTTCATCGAGAGCCGCGCCTCGCGCACGAACCCCAAGCGCGACTGGTACATCTGGCGCGACCCAGCGCCCGGCGGCGGCCCGCCGAACAACTGGATCAGCGACATGGGCGGCTCCGCCTGGGAGTGGGACGCCGCCACCGGCCAGTACTACCTCCACGCCTTCCTGAAGGAGCAGGCGGACCTGAACTGGCGCAACCCGGATGTCCGCGCCGCCATGATGGACGTGCTGCGCTTCTGGCTCGACCGGGGCGTGGACGGGTTCCGGATCGACGTGTTGTGGCACATGGTCAAGGCGGACGGCCTACCCGACAACCCGCCCAATCCCGCCTGGCGGGACGGGATGGCCGACATGGCGCGGGTGCTGCAGACGCACTCCACCGACCAGCCCGAAGCGCACGCCATCGCAGCCGAGTTGCGCGAAGTCGCCGACTCCTACCCGGGCGACCGGGTGCTGATCGGCGAGATCTACTTACCGAACGACAGGCTCGTCTCCTACTACGGCGCGCCCGACCGGCCCGAGGTGCAGCTGCCGTTCAACTTCGCCCTGATCGGCGCGGCTTGGGCGGCCGCCGACCTGCACCGGATCATCGCCGACTACGAGGCCGCGCTCCCGCCCGGCGGCTGGCCCAACTGGGTGCTCGGCAACCACGACCGGCCGCGCGTCGCGCAGCGGGTGGGCGAGGCGCAGGCTCGGGTCGCGGCCATGCTGCTGCTGACGCTGCGGGGCACGCCGACGCTCTATTACGGCGACGAGATCGGCCTGCCCGACACGCCCATCCCCCCCGGCCGCGTGCGCGACCCGCAGGAGCTGCGCGAGCCGGGGAAGGGCCGGGGACGCGATCCCGTCCGCACGCCGATGCCCTGGGACGCGACCGACAACGCGGGCTTCACCACCCGCGAGCCCTGGCTGCCGCTGAACGCCGACTGGCGCACGCGCAACGTGGCGGCGCAGGCGGGCGAGCCCCGCTCCATGCTGGCGTTGCACCGCACGCTCCTGGCGCTTCGGCGCGCGCGGCCGGCGCTGTCGCTGGGCGACATCGTGCTGAGGCCGGTCCAAGGCGACGTGCTCGTCTACGAGCGTCGGCGCGGCAAAGACCGACTGCTGGTCGCGCTGAACCTTGGCGACCGACCCGCGCGGCTACCGGCGGGCGGGCGAGGGCGTCTGCTCTCGACGCACCAGGGCGAAGCGGCTGAGCTTCGGCCGAACGAGGGGGTGGTGATGGAGCTGACGGACGCATGAAGGTCGCGATGCTGGCGCCGATCTCCTGGCGCACGCCGCCGCGCGCCTATGGGCCGTGGGAGCTGGTCACGAGCCTGCTGACCGAGGCGCTGGTCGCGCGCGGCGTGGACGTGACGCTGTTCGCTACCCTGGACTCGATCACGGCGGGCAGGCTCGACGGCGTCGTCCCCCGCGCCTACTCCGAGGACCCGAGCGTCGACGCCAAGGTGGCCGAGGCGCTGCACGTCGGCCACGTGTTCGAGCGCGCGGCCGATTTCGACCTGATCCACAACCAGGCCGACTTCATCCCCCTGGTGTTCTCGCGGCTGGTGGAGACGCCGGTGGTCACCACCATCCACGGCTTCTCCTCGCCCCGCATCGTGCCCGTGTTCAAGCGGTACGAGGACCGGGTGAGCTACGTCGCCATCAGCAAGGCCGACCGCGCGCCCGACCTGCGCTACGCCGCCACCATCCACCACGGCATCCCGGTGGACGACTTCCCGTTCGACCCACAGGGCTCCGACGACCTGCTGTTCTTCGGCCGCATGCACCCGGACAAGGGCGCGGCCGAGGCGGTGCAGGTGGCGCGGGAGACGGGCCGCCGTCTCGTCATGTGCGGCATCGTGCAGGACGAGGGCTATTTCCGCGACCGGGTCGAGCCGTTCGTCGACGGCGACCGCATCGTCTACCGCGGCGCCGTCGGCGGCGAGGACCGGACCCGCGCGCTCGGCTCCGCCCGGGCCCTCCTGCACCTGATCGGCTTCGACGAGCCGTTCGGGCTGTCGGTGGTCGAGGCCATGGCCTGCGGCACGCCGGTGATCGCCTTCGACCGGGGGTCCATGCCCGAGCTGATCGACCAGGGCGTCACAGGCTTCCTGGTGAAGACGGTGGAGGAGGCGATCGAGGCCGTGGGACGCATCGGCGAGATTGATCGCGCCGCTTGTCGACGGGCCGTGGAGGCGCGCTTCAGCGTCGACCGCATGGCCGACGCCTACCTCGCCCTCTACCGCCGCCTGCTGGGCGGCTGATCGCGAAGGGCGCTCCGCCTCGACACTCGCCTTCCGGATGTGGCGGATGTCCAGACGGTTTCGCGCGGGTGTCATATGGGCTGGCTATGAAGGCGCCTCGCCCCGGCGTCGCCGCAATCTGTCGCGGCCGTCTCCCGGGCTCAGGCGATCCCGTCCCCGCGCCGCCCTGTATGCGGCCCTGTCCTGGAGCTCGGTATGAGCAAGACCTTCGTGTCCTGGCCTCAGGCGACTTCCTCCAGGACTGGTCCGACGCCGGGCTCATCACCACCAACAACGACTGGTCGAACGTGGCCGGCATCGTCGGCTACCTCGGCAACGACGTCACCTCCACCGTCGGCGTGAACCCCACGACGCTGACCGGCCCCGCCACTGGCGACGTGAACGTGATCGCCAACCAGACCAACCCAACACGCTCACGACCGGCGGCGTGGCCGAGTTCCAGATCGCCGACCCGGTCGTGGCGTTGCAGGGCTCCGGAACGGCGGACGCCCCCAGCCTCATACTATACCTAGACGCCACGGGGCGCTCGAACCTGCACGTCGAAGCCGACATCCGTGACATCGACGGCTCCGCGGACAACACCAACCAGCAGGTCGCCGTCCAGTACCGCCTCGGCGACACGGGCAACTGGTCCAACGTGCCTAACGGCTACATCGCCGACGCCACCACCGGGCCGAACCTCGCCACCGCCGTCACCCACCTCTCGCTCGACCTGCCGGCCGACGCGAACGGGCAGAGCCAGGTCGAGATCCGCTTCATCACCGTCAACGCCACGGGCAGCGACGAGTGGGTGGGCATCGACAACATCCACGTGTCGAGCCAGGCGGGCGGCGCGGTCGACACGACGCCGCCGACGCTGGTCTCCTCCACGCCGGGCGACGACTCCACCGGCGTGGACGCTGCGGCCAACGTGACGCTGACCTTCAGCGAGCCGGTCTATGCGGGGTCGGGCAACCTCGTGCTGACGGGCGACGACGGCGACGTGCGCACGATCGCCATCGGCGACACCAGCCAGGTGACGATCTCGGGCGGGCAGGTTACGATCAACCCCACCGCCGACCTGCATACGGGCGACACCTACCACCTCAGCATCGCGTCCGGCGTGCTGCAGGACGTGGCGGGCAACGCCTACGCCGGCACCGCCGACGACCCGATCGACTTCACCACCGTCGATCCCACCGTCCTGGCGCCGATCTACACCATCCAGGGCGAGAGCCACACGTCCGCCTACGCCGGCGCCCACGTCTCGACCTCGGGCGTGGTGACGGCCATCGACACCACCGGCGCCAAGGGGTTCTGGATCCAGGACCCGACCGGCGACGGGAACCCGAACACCTCGGACGGCATCTTCGTCTTCACCAACGGGGCGGCCGGGGTGTCGGTGGGCCAGCTGGTGCAGGTGGACGGGACCGTCACCGAGTACAGCGGCGGCGCGAACAACCTCACCACCACCGAGATCAACTCGCCCACCGTCCACGTGCTGGGCACGGGCACGGTGACGCCCGTCGTGCTGGGCGAAGGCGGCGACCACATCCCCACGCAGGTGATCGACAACGACAACTTCACCGTCTTCGACCCCTCGCAGGACGGCATCGATTTCTTCGAGGCGCACGAGGGGGAACTGGTCACCATCCACAACGCCGTGGCGGTGGACTCCACCTACCAGGGCGCGACCTGGGTGCTGGCCGACGGCGGTGCCGACGCGACGGGCGTCAACGCTCGGGGCGGCATCACGATCTCGGCCGACGACTTCAACCCCGAGCGCATCCAGGTCTACGTCGATTCAGGCGTCCTGCCGGGCGTGACGCCGGACTACGCCATGGGCCAGTCGCTCGGCGACGTGACCGGCGTCATCAGCTATTACAACGGGGAATACGAGCTGCTGCCAGTCTCCATCGGCAACACCGCCCCCGCCCAGCCGCTGCCGGACGAGACCACGACGATCGCGGGCGCGACCGACCGGCTGACCTTCGGCGAATACAACGTCGAGAACCTCGACCCCACCGACACCAAGTTCGACGCCCTGGCCCACGACATCGTCGCCAACCTGGGCGCGCCCGACATCATCAGCCTGGAGGAGATCCAGGACGCGGACGGCGCGGGGACCGGCTCCGACCTTTCAGGCGCGGCCACGCTGAACAAGCTGATCGCCGCCATCGCCGCGGCCGGCGGCCCGCACTACGCCTACGTCGAGATCGCGCCGACGGTGGCGGGCTCCACGGGCGGCGAGCCCGGCGGCAACATCCGCAACGCCTCCTCTACAACGTCGACCGCGTGGACTACGTGGCCGGCTCGGCGCGGCTGATCGCGGACGACGACTCGACCAACGGCGACGCCTTCTACCACTCGCGCATGCCGCTGGCGGCCGACTTCTCGTTCAACGGCGAGACGGTGACGGCGATCTCCGTCCACGACTATGCGCGCTCGGGCTCGGACGAGCTGTTCGGCGCGACCCAGCCGCCCGTCAACTCGGGCGACCAGATCCGCATCGACCAGGACGCCGCGCTGCACCGCTACGTCCTGGGGCTGGAGGCGGCCAATCCGAACGCCAAGATCCTGGTGGGCGGCGACTTCAACGGCTTCCAGTTCGAGCCCTCGCTGACCGAGCTGACCGACGACGGCAGCCTCACCAACCTCGACACCCTGATCGCTCCGGTCGAGCGCTACTCCACCGAGTTCGAGGGCCTGTCGCAGCAGATCGACCACATCCTCGTCTCGCAGACGCTGACGAACGGCGCGCAGTTCGACATCGTGCACCTGAACACCGGACAGCCCGCGAGCGCGAACCCGGCCAGCGACCACGACCCGACGATCTCGGCCGTGGGCGTCGCCACCGTGGCGCACACCACGACCGGCACGGCGGGCGACGACCAGCTCTACGGCGGCGCGGGGAACGACAAGTTCTTCGGCGGCGACGGGAACGACCTCCTGCGCGGCCACGACGGGAACGACAGCCTCTACGGCGGGGCCGGCGACGACACGCTGGACGGCGGCCCGGGCGCCGACCAGATGCAGGGCTCGACGGGGAACGACACCTACGTCGTCGACAGCACGCTCGACCAGCCGTTCGAGAAGGCGGGAGAGGGGACGGACACGGTCCAGACGACGCTCCAGGCCTATACGCTGGGCGCCAACCTCAAGAACCTGAGCTTCACGGGCTCGGGCGCCTTTTCCGGCACGGGCAACGCGCTCGCCAACGTGATCACGGGCGGCGACGGGAACGACTCGCTGGACGGCGGCCGCGGCGCCGACACCGTCTACGGCGGCGCGGGGGATGACACGATCAACGTCGACAACGGCGGCGATCGCGTGTTCGGCGGCGACGGCTTGGACACGGTCGTCGTGTTCAACTCCGACTTCCACCTGAACGCGGGCTCGGGCGTCGAGACGCTGGTCGCCGGCGG
>CAZZZR010000038.1:0-15656 GCA_964658605.1 uncultured Caulobacter sp.
CGGCGCCGAGCACCAGTCCCACGTGCTCGCCTATGAAGACCCGCTGCTCGGCTGAGCGGCCGCGTCGAACGCAGGTCAGGGGTATTCGCGCGCGCCTGGCCGTCCTAGTCGCCCTGCGGGCTCCAGTCCCGGATGGCTGCGAGGTGGGCCCGGCGCTGGCGCCGCAACCACCAGTTGGCCGCCATCCCCAGTCCCTCCACCGCGAGGGAGACGCCGGTCGGCGCCTGGAGGACGAAGCACAGCACGCCCGGCGTCAGCAGCGCGAACGTCGCCAGCCAGGCGGCCGCCCGGGCCGCGCCCCGTCCGCGCCTCCAGGCCGAGAAGCCGTCCGGCGCCCGCCCCGGCTCCCGCGCCAGATCGGCCTTGAAGCGCTCGGCCGCCTCGCTGAGCGCGAGCGAACGCGTTTGGACCGAGGCCGCGGGAGCGGAGGCCGTGCGTCGGCCGAAGGTGGGGGAGAGGTGCGCTGGCATGGACGGCTCGGCGTCCACCCTGGCCGCTTCGGCTTTCCCGACCGTGAAGGGAGACGGCATGAGGGGGCGGGCGAGGCGGCGGTCGTCGAGGTCGAAGCCACCGCGCTCGGCCGCCGCGTCCCCTCGTCTCCAGGCTGTGGTTGCACCCCTGCGAGCCCAGGCGTAGCGGAGCGTGGAGGCCATCGACGCTGACAGACGCCGAGCGGCGCTCTATGCTGACCGAGCGGGGCTGGGGCGCGGGTGTTTTGATGACGATGGTTCTTCCGAGGCCTTACACGTCGTCCGGTCACGACCGGCTCATCACCAGACTGGAAAGTATCTCGGAGATGCCGGCGGCGGCGAGGGACCTGATCCGCACGCTTCCCATCATCATCCGGACCGTGGCCGCCGACAGCGAGATCTGTAGAGACGGAGACAAGGTTTCGGAAAGCCTCCTGCTGATCGAGGGTATGCTGCAGCGCTACAAGGCTCTTCCGAACGGAAGGCGCCAGATACTGGCCTTCCACGTGCCCGGGGACATCCCGGACCTGCAGACGCTCCACGAGCCGGTCATGGACCATACGCTGGCGTCGGTGACGGAGAGCCGCATCGGAGCCATCCCGCACACGGCGCTGCAGCGGCTGGTCGCCGACAACGACAGCATCCGCACCGCGCTTTGGCGGGAGGCGCTGATCGACGCGGCCAGGTTCCGCCAGTGGATCGCCAACCTGGGCGGCCGCAACGCCTATCAACGCGCCGCTCACCTGTTCTGCGAGCTGTACGTGCGCCTGCGCGCGGTCGGGCTGGCGCGGTCCGACGGCATCGGGCTTCCGCTGACGCAGGCGCAGCTGTCCGAGGCGCTGGGGCTGTCGGTCGTGCACGTGAACCGGACGCTCCAGGCGCTGAAGAAGGACGGGCTGATCGCGATGAACCGCCGCACCCTGCAGATCCTGGACTGGGAGCGTCTCCAGGCGGCGGCGGAATTCCAGCCGCAGTTCCTTCATTTGCGTCGGGACACGCCGGGCGCGATGGACTAGGCGCGCCGGACCCGCGCGGCCTGCGCTCGCGCCGCCCGGTGCCTCTCGGATGGCGAACGATCCCCATCGTCTCCAAAACGCGTCGCCGATCGACGGGGCCGGTCCGGGAGCGGATGCGATCGTGCTTCGACGACGGCCCCGGCCCCCCGCGGGGGTCGAGATCCACCTGGTCGATGTCGACGCCGGGGCGTCGGTCGAGGCGCTGATCGCGACGGCGACCGACGAGGAGCGGGAGCGCGCGGCCCGCTACCGCTCGCCCCGGGATGGCCGCCGCCATCTCGCGCGACGCCTCCACCTGCGTCGCCTCGTCGCAGCGCGCCTGGACCGCCCTGCGGAGAGCGTGCGCTTCCTCTACGGCGCTCACGGCAAGCCGCAGGTGGCGGACGCGACGCTCGGCGTCAGCCTCGCCCACTCGCATGGCCTGGCCCTGATCGTGCTCGCGGACGGCCTGGAGGTCGGCTGCGACATCGAGGCCGTCGATCCGGGCTTCTGCTGGCGGGAGCTTGAGCGCGCCCACGTGCTGGCCCCGGCCGAAGCGCAGGCCTTGCAGGCGCGGTCGCCCGAAGCGGCGAGAGCCGGGTTCTACGAGCTGTGGACCTTCAAGGAAGCGGCGCTCAAGTGCCTCGGGGTCGGTTTGTCGGTCGACGCCGACACGATCGCGATCGAACACCGCCGCGCGGTCGAGGTCGCGGGCCGCCCCGCCGCCGCCCGACTGTGCGCCTGCCCGCTCGCCGCCCCGCCCGGCTTCTCGGCCGCCCTGGCGTGGCGGAGGCGGGCGACGAGCGCGCCTGACTGCGCCGCCCTCGGCCGACGAGGAGCGAAGCGCCACCTGGGGTCGGCCCATGCGGCCGCGGCCCCCAGGTGGCTCTAGGGTCAGGCCCCCTTCGGCGCCTTCAAGTGCGCGCTGAGATGCTTGTTCATCTCGAACATGCTGACCGACTTCTTCCCGAAGATCTTTTCGAGCGCGCCGTCCGCGTTGATCTGGCGCTTGTCCTTGGCGTCCTGGAGGTTGTGCTTCTTGATGTAAGCCCAGACCTTGCTGACCACCTCGCTGCGGGGCAGGTCCTTGTCGCCGACGATGTGGGCGAGGTCGGCCGACGGCGTCACCGGCGCCGTGATCCCTCCGCGCGCGCCGCCTGAGGCCTTTCCTGTGGCCTTCACCTTCCTCTCGGCGCTCGCCGTCTCATCCTTGCCGCGCTTCTCGGCTGACCGTGCCATCGCTCACCCTCTCCTTGACCGAACAGTTCGGTCTGAACGCACCGTAAGCCGTTTCGCTTCCAAAGCTGAAGGGGGCGTGGTCCGGAGCGGAGGCGCTCGGGCGGCGGAGGGCCTTTCGGCTAGGTCTCCGACGCGGCGCCGACGCGCGCCGTCGCCGTCGCGCCGAAGCCGAGATCGAGGGCGCCGAGGACCACGTCGCGGTAGAGGTGGAAGCCGCTCTCCAGTTCCGGCGGCGGCGGCGCGGCGGTCGCAACCGCGTCGAAGGGCGCCGCCGGCACGCCCAGCATCTCCCGTATCCGGGCGACGAGGCGGCCGCCTGCGTCTCGCCGAGCGGCGGGGGTGCGCCGTCCAGGCCCCGCGCGCGCGCCTCCTCCGAGACGCGCCTGGGCGCGCCGTGGGCGCTGATCACCGCCACCGCGCCGTGCGGGATGTCGGCCATCGCCTCGACGAAGACGGCGCCCTTGCGACGCAGGTCGTCGACCACCGCGCGGTTGTGCACGATCTCGTGGTGGACGAAGCCGGGGCCCTGCGTCAGGTCCAGCAGTTGATCGACGACGGAGATCGCGCGGTCGACGCAGGCGCAAAATCCTCGGGGATTGGCTAGCCGCAACTCCACCGCGAGTCTCCTCGCCTATTGGAAGTCAACACACCTTCGACTGGTACGTGATCCTAAATGTAATCGATCGGGCAAGAAAGAGGATTTTCGACTTCATCCTCCACTGTGCGCAAATGCACCCGTCTCGTCAGTTGCGAAGACTCAAGGCGGGGTCGGCGAGCCGGGGCGACGCAGCACGAAGAAGGTGTTTACCGTCAGCCGGCCCTGGCGCGGATCGTCGCTGAAGCCGAACCCCGGCGCGACGTCGCCGGAATGCAGCAACGATCCGCGATAGGCGATCAGCCGGTTGAACACGCCCTCGAATCCGCCCGTGCGCTCGAACACCGGCGTGTCTCCGCCGACGTAGCCCGTGGGCGCGCGCTCCTGCAGCTCCCGCGCCAGGGCGGCCTCGTAGGGGGCGCGGCGTTCGACGGTGATGGTCTCGAAGCCGGTGGCGCGGTGCCGGTAGAAGGAGGTGCCGCTGGCGCCCTGCGGCTTCAGGTAGTGGAGGAGCGCGATCAGCCCCGGGTCCGAGCCGTCGGTGTGCGGGATGCGCTGGCGCAGCTCCAGCGCCTCGGGAGGCCGCGTCACCAGCGAGAACTCGCTCGTGACGCCGGACAGGTCGCAGCCTTCGAGGTCGAACACCTCGCGCAGGATCGGCAGCAACGCCCGGCGCAGCACCGCGGGATAGTCCGCCGGCGCCTTGGCCCGGACGCCGGGGAACGCCTTGATCTCAGGCGCGCCGTACGTCGCCGCATAGGCGTCTTGGAGAAGGGGGGCGGGGTCGCGCAGCAGGTCGTCGACCACCAGCACCGGCGCGGCGTCACGTCCCACGCGTGCGACCTGAACCCGGGCGGTCACGTCTCCCGCACGGTCAGGGTGGCGGGCAGCACCTCCGACAGCGCTTCGCGCCCCTCGATCAGGTCGATCACCTTGCGCGCGAGGCGGCGGCCGCCCTCGCGCCAGTTCTGGTGCACGGAGGTGAGCGCCGGGACCGACGAGGCCGCCATCGGCGTGTCGTCGTAGCCGATGACCGAGACGTCCTGCGGCACGCGCACGCCCGCCTGGCGCAGGGCCGAGACCGCGCCGAGCGCGATCACGTCGCTGCAGGCGAACACCGCGTCGAAGCTCTCCCCAGTCGCGCGCAGCCCCTCGATGGCGCGGTAGCCGCCGGCGAAGGTGAAGTCGCTGCCGGCGGCGTGGACGTCCAGGCCCAGGCGGGCCGCGGTCTTGCCGAAGCCCTGCGCGCGGGCGGCGACCTGGCCGTGGTGGAGGTCGCCCAGGAACACGGCGCGGCGTCGCCCCAGCGCGGCGAAGCGGACTGCCGCGAGGTCTCCGCCCTGGCGGTTGTCGGTGTCGACCGTGATGTGCGGGTCGCCGCCCCGCTCCACCCCCCAGACCACGAAGGGCGCCTGCAGCCCGGCGATGCGGTGCAGCGCGCTGTCGTCGGCGCCCTGGCCGAGCAGGATGCCGCCCTCCGCCGCCTGCACCGCCGCCGCCTCCAGGTCGTCGCTGGTGGCGAGGAGCAGGCTGTAGCTCGCGCCGGTGAGCTCTTGCGAGATCGCGCGCAGGAGGTCGAGCGGGAAGGCGTCGGACACGGTCTCAAGTTCGGCCGAGGGCGCGCCCACCACCACGCTCACGATCCGGCTGCGCGCCAGCCGCAGGTTCCGCGCCGGCAGGTTCATCCGGTAGCCGGCGCGGCGCGCGACCTCGGCCACGTGCTCCCGCGTGGCCGGCCGCACCGACGGGTGTCCGCGGAGCGCGCGCGACACGGTGATGGTCGACACCCCCGCCAGTTCGGCGATGTCCTCCATCCGGAGGCGTGCGGGCGAGGCGGCGGTTGCGGTCATGGCCTTTAGAAGACTCGATCCTGCGCGTCGCGGAAAGCCCCTGCAGGGGAGCGGCGGCGCGCGTCGGCGACCGTCTTCCCTCCCGCAAAGCGTGACAGAAATGCGCCACACGGTCGCAGTCGTGGCGTCGGCGATGAGAGCCGGGTTGAAAATGATATCGATGTCTTTCAAGCTCGATTCAACGAGCGAGAGTCCTGCGTCGTCCTTGCGTCGCGTCATGCGCGAACGGGACGGGGACGGGGCCGGCAGGGAGATGAAGCAAGCGGCCGGCAGCGGCCGCGATTCCGATGATCACGTTCCAAGGCGCCCGGACCCGCGAGCGGTCGAGGCGTCGTTCTGAAGCTCCGAACAACAAAAACCAATCGATGGGGAATTACACTTGCTGAGACAGAAGAAGTCCCTGGCGGCCTCCGCCTCCGTGGTCGCGCTGAGCGCCGCCGCCTCGCTCTGCGGCCTCTCGGTCGCGCACGCCGCGGCGCCCGCCGCGACCCCCGCCGCCGCCGACGCGCCGGTCCAGGCCGCCGGGGGCAGCAGCCAGCCGCAGACGCCGGCGGCGACCACCGACGACACCGCGCCGACGACCGTCGACACCGTGGTCGTCACGGGCTCGACCTCGCGCCGCACGCTGCTGGACGCCTCGGTCGCCATCACCACCACGACGCAGGCCGAACTGCAGCAGAAGGCCCCGCGCACCACCGCGGACGTGCTGAAGACCATCCCCGGCTTCTACGTCGAGAGTTCGGCGGGCCCTGTCTCGAACAACTACTCGGTGCGCGGCCTTCCCGGCGGCGGCCAGACCTTCGTGCGCCTGATCGAGGACGGCCAGCCGCTGCAGTACGGCGGGCTGAACGACGACGAGGTGCTGCAGTTCGACCTGTCCTACGACCACGTCGAGGCGATCCAGGGCGGCACATCGGGCATCCTGACGCCCAATGCGGCGGGCGCCTCGGTCAACTTCATCTCGCGCAAGCTGAACTTCGACGAAGCCGGCGGCCTGGTGAAGTTCACCGGCACGACCTACGGCGAAAAGCGCGGCGACTTCTGGTATTCGGCCCCGCTGCCGATGCTGGGCAAGGACGTGGCCTTCGCGGTGAGCGGCTACATCGACTCGACGAGCGGCCAGCGGTCCTCGCCGTTCACCTACGACACCTACCGGATCAAGGCGCAGCTCGAGAAGAAGTTCGACGACGGCGGCTCGGTCATGTTCACCTACAAGCGCTGGGACGAGCACGACCCCTATTACGCGGACCAGCCCTACTCCGTGACGAACGGCCAGCCGGGCGGTCTCCCGGGCCTGGGCACGCAGTTCGGCAACATCATCGGCTCGGGCTTCGGCAGCATCACGGTGCCGGACTCCTGCGCGGCCAACGAGTGCACTCGCACCTTCAGCGAGTCGGAGGGCATCCACAGCCAGGGCAACCTGTTCCGCATCGACGTCGACAAGCCGATCGGCGACACCGGCTTCAGCGTGTTCGCGCACGGCCGCATCACCCAGCAGAGCCTGAACTTCAACGGCGTGTTCGCCGGCAGCGGCACCGGCAACGCCGGCCTCGCCTCCGCGGTCGACTACCTCAACCCGGCCGCCGGCGTCTCCCCGATCTACGCTGGGGGCCTGGACGGCTCGGGACGCATCTCTTCGGTGGGCCTCACCTACAACGGTGTGTCCTCGCTGGGCCTGTTCCCCGGCGCCACGCAGTTCGGCATCCGCAGCCTGTCGAATGGCCAGGTCATCGCCGCCTCCAACACCGCGGCCCTCAATGGCTTGAACGGCAACGGCCTGCTCCAGCAGACCGTACTGAACCGTCAGCTGGTCAAGTATAATGACTACGGCCTGAACTTCGGCGGCCGATACGATTTGAGTGGTTCAAACTGGAAGAATAGCCTCACAGCTGGGGCGCAGCTCTACTATAACAAGCAGACGAACGACCAATCGGGTGTGGCGACGGTCATTAACGATGTTGCGAACAATTCGAACATCTACGATATCGTTGCGCTGAACAACACCGGCGGAGTTGTCGGTACTCTCAGCAACAATGGTCTGATCTCGTACGGCAACTGGGGTTCCGGCATCAGCAGCCAGCTGCTCCAGTCGGAATCGTTCTACTTCAACGACGAGTTCACCTTCGCCGAGCGCCTGCACATCGACCTCGGCCTGCGCTACGAGCATGAACGGACGTCGGCAAAGTCCGGCAACAGCACCTCGACGCTGGTTCCGGCCGGCACGGGCGGCATCGTCCAGGTGAACCCGAACGCCTTCAACGGCACCTACAGCTACGGCGAAGGCTCGGAAGACCCGGTCAACTGGACGATCGGCGCCAACTACACGATCACGCCGGCGTTCTCGGTCTACGCCCGCTACGCGGACAGCTATCAGACCCAGGGCACCAATCCCGACCCGACGGAGCTGAAGCTCTACGAGGGCGGCTTTACCTACGGCGGCTACGGGCTCCTGGCCACGGTCCGCGGCTTCCGCACCGAGTTCGCCAACCAGCAGTTCGGCGGCGGCGTCGATCCGGAGAACGCGAACCTGAACCTCGCCTTCTTCGCCGACTCCATCACCAACGGCGTCGACGTGGACGCGACCTACCGGCCGAACTTCGAAGCGTATCCGTGGCTGCACGCCTTCTCGATCCACGGCCAGATGACCTATCAGGACTCGTCGTTCTCGAACGTCAGCCTGGGCACCACCAACGCTACGGGCGGGATCACCTCATCGGTGGTGTCGGACTTCTACAACGGCAAGACCACGGCCCACACGCCCCAGTGGCTGGCGGTGATCGCGCCGCAGTACGACCTGCCGAACAACCTGGGCTTCGTGTTCGCCCGCTACGAGTACACCGGCTCGATCTTCGTCGATCCGGGCAACGGGGTCGCCCTGCCCGACTACGGCGTGCTGTCGCTCGGCGGCGTGATCAACCTGACCCAGCGCCTGACGCTGAACGTCAACATCGAGAACGTGACCAACGAGATCGGATTGACCGAAGGGAATCCGCGCAACGGGTTCACCCAGCAGGTGGTGGCCGGCTACTTCTATGGTCGCGGCATCATCGGGACGAACGCCTCGTTCTCCCTGTCGTATAAGTTCTAAAGTCTGCAGCGAGGCGGCACCCGCCCGGAGGAGGGCGCCGCCTCCGCGTTCGCGGCGGCATTCTTCGCTTCAGGACGGCGTCGCTGGACAGGCTGCGCTGCTTGTCGTTGCTGCGGCCGTCACATCGGAACCCGTCATGACCGAAGCGCGCATCCGCAAGATCGTCATCCTGGGCGGCGGCACGGCCGGCTGGATGACCGCCGCGGCCCTCTCCAAGGCGGGCGAGAACCGCCTGTTCGACATCGCCCTGATCGAGTCCGACGAGATCGGGATCATCGGCGTGGGCGAGGCGACCATCCCCACCATCCACTGGTTCAACCAGCTGGTCGGCCTGGACGAGGCCGAGTTCATGCGGGCCACCCAGGCCACCTACAAGCTGGGCATCGAGTTCCGGGACTGGGCGCGCCCCGGCCACCGCTATTTCCACCCCTTCGGTCGTTATGGCGCCCCGCCGGAGGGGGTGATGTTCCAGCATCGCTTCATCCGCGCCCGGCTGGACGGGCTGACGGACAGCTTCGAGGACTATTCCCTGACCACCCAGGCGGCGATGGCGGGACGGTTCGCCTTGCCGAACGATGATCCGCGCTCGTGGCTCTCGACGCTCGGCTACGCCTTCCACTTCGACGCCTCCCTCTATGCCCGCTACCTGCGCAAGCTGTCCGAGGCGCGGGGCGTGAGGCGGGTGGAGGGCAAGGTCGCGACCGTCGACCAGCACCCCGAGACCGGCTTCGTCACCGCCCTGACCACGGAACGGGGCGACAGGCTGGAGGGCGACCTCTTCATCGACTGCTCGGGGATGCGGGCGCTTCTCATCGGCCAGACGCTGGGCGTGCCCTACGAGGACTGGTCGCCCTGGCTGCCCTGCGACCGCGCCATGGCCGTGCCGAGCGAGAACGTCGGGCCGCCCGCCCCCTACACGCGCTCCACCGCCGAGGACGCCGGCTGGCGCTGGCGCATCCCGCTGCAGCACCGCACGGGCAACGGCTACGTCTACTCCAGCGCCTTCATCAGCGACGACGAGGCCGCCGCGACCCTGCTCGGCAAGCTCGAGGGCCGGCCGCTCGCCGATCCGCGCCCGATCCGCTTCCAGACCGGCCGCCGGCGCGAGGCGTGGAGCAAGAACGTCGTCGCCATAGGGCTGTCCAGCGGCTTCCTGGAGCCCCTGGAATCCACCTCGATCCACCTGATCCAGAGCGGGATCGCCAAGCTCCTGGCGCTGTTCCCGAGCAAGGCCTGCGAGCCGCTGGTGGCCGAGCAGTTCAACCGCGTGCTGTCCGACGACTTCGAGACGGTGCGCGACTTCCTGGTGCTCCACTACCACGCCACCGAGGGCAAGCCGCAGCCCCTGTGGGAGCACTGCCGCCACATGGCGCTGCCGGACACGCTGGCCTACCGCGAGGAGCACTTCCGCCGCACGGGCCGCGTCGTGATTGGAACGGACGAGCTGTTCCGCGACGCCAGCTGGTTCGCGGTGCTGATGGGGCAGGGGATCGAGCCCGCCGACTACAACCCCCTGGTCGACGTCGCGCCGCCCGAGGCGAACCGCGCGCAGCTCGCCCAGGTCAAGGCCGCCATCGCCGCCGCCGCCCAGCGGATGCCCCCCCATGAGCAGTTCATCCGCGAGCACCGCGCCGCCCCCGCGCTCGCGGCGTGAGCGTGGCCTTGCGCGTCCCGATACGGAGCCTCCCATGTCGCTGACGCGCGCGGCGCTGGCCGCCACCGCCGCCGGCCTCCTCGCCCTGCCCGCGGCCGCTGCGCCTAGCACGGGGCTGCGCTACCAGCTGAAGGAAGGGCTGAACGAGAACGCCTTCGTGCAGGAGGGGCCGGTCGCCGCGCACCTCCTGCTGCGCTCGGGCAAGGTCCCTCGGATCCTGGTGGCGTTCCCTGCGGGAAACAGCGGCGTGGGGCTGTGGTTCAAGCCGCTGGACACGGACGCCGCCTGGACCCTGAAGGCCTCGCCGACTCCCGTCGTCCGCAAGGATGCGAAGGGCCGTCCGATGTACGGCGTGGTGGCCGACGCGACCGTCGTTTCGCCCGCGCTCACGATCGGCAAGGCCGTGCTCTCCAGCGTGCGCGTGCTGCGCGACTATCAGGCGCTGGGCACGGCTCCCGCGGAGGTGGACGCCGAGCCGGTGGTCGCGGGCGACACCGTGAGCTGGGCGCGCGACCGGCTGGACGGCAAGGCGGGGTATGCGCTTTCCGTGCAGGTCACGCACGGACGGCTGGAGGGCGAGCGCATGGTCGCCGGCCCGGACGGGCGCATCGGCCTGCGCATCACCGCGCTCTCGGGCGAGACGCCGCTGACGCCCTTCCCCGCGGGGGGGCTCCTGAACGCCGCGGCCGCCGCCGACCCGGACGCGCGCGACGCGCTCACCTTCCTCAGCTACCGAGAGAAGTTCGAGGCCGGCTCCTGGCGGTTCAACACCTACTTCGGCCGCGACACGCTGATGAGCCTGCGCCTGCTCATGCCCGCGCTGACGCCGCAGGCGGTGGAGACGGGGCTGTCGGCCGTGCTCGCCCGCCTGTCGCCGCAGGGCGAGGTCGCGCACGAGGAGGACATCGGCGAGTTCGCCGTGCTCGACCACATGAAGGCGAACGGATCCCGTTCGGACGCCCCCGTCTACGACTACAAGATGATCGATTCGAGCTACCTGCTGGCCCCGGTGGCCTCGGCGTGGCTGCTCGACGATCCCCGCGCGAAGGGACGCGCCGCGGCCTTCCTGGCGGCGGAGGGGCGCGGCCGGGCGCTGGTCGCCAACCTGCGCCTGGCGCTCCGCTCCGCCCAGGCGTTCGCGGACGATCCCAAGCCGTCCAACCTCCTCGCCCTCAAGCCGGGCGTGCCCGTCGGCGAGTGGCGCGACAGCAATACGGGCCTGGGCGGCGGCCGCTATCCCTACGACGTCAACGCCATCCTGGCGCCCGCCGCGTTGGAGGCGGCGGCGCGGCTGGAGGAGGCGGGGCTGCTCTCGTCTTACCTCTCCGCCGATGACCGGGCGCTCTTCGCGCGCGCGGCCGCGATGGCGGGGGTTTGGCGGGCCAAGGCTCCAGGCTTCTTCGACGTCCACCTCGATCACGCCGCCGCCGTCCGCGCCGTGACGGACTACGCCGCCGCCAGCGGCGTCTCGCCGAAGCCCGCGCTGGCGTCCCTGGGCGACGGCGGTACGCGCTTCCACGCCCTGTCGCTGGACGAGGCGGGCAAGCCGATCCCGGTGATGAACTCCGACTTCGGCTTCGAACTCCTGTTCGGCCGCCCCGCCGACGCCGAGGCGATGGCGCGCGACGTGGCCGCCCTGATGCGTCCCTTTCCCGCGGGCCTGATGACCGACGTCGGCATGGTGGTGGCGGACGCGGCCTACGCTCCGGCGGCGCTGCAGCCCACCTTCACCCGCGCCGCCTACCACGGGGCGGTGGTCTGGTCCTGGCAGCAGGCGCTGTTCGCCGCCGGGCTGGAGCGGCAGCTCGCGCGCACCGATCTGCCGCCGTCCGCCCGCGCCTCGCTGGAAGCCTCGCAGGAGACGCTGTGGCGCGCGATCCGGGCGACGCCGGAGATGAGCAATTCCGAGCTGTGGTCCTGGGCCTACGAGGGCGGCCGCTACCGGGTCGCGCCGTTCGGAGCCTCGAGCGCCGACGCCGACGAATCCAACGCCGCCCAGCTGTGGAGCACGGTCTACCTGGCGGTGAAGCCGCCCGCGCGCGGCCGCTGAGCGTGGAGGACGACGCCTGGAGCCTGCGGCGCGACCGGGCGCCCGCGGACGCGGCCGGCTGGCTGAGCGAGGGCAGCCTCTTCGCCCTGGCCGACGGGGTGCTGGGCGTGCGGGGCGGGGTGGAGGAGCTGGAGCCCTCCGGCGGCGGCGCCTTCCTGAACCGCGTCTACGACCGCACGCTGATCGCCTACCACGAGCGGTTCCGCGGCTTCGCCTCCGCCTCCGACACGCGCCTGCCCGTGGCCGACGCGCTCACGATCGAGCTGCGGCTGGGCGAGAACCTCGTCTCGCGCGGGCGCATCCTGGACTTCTCCCGCCGGCTGGACCTGCGGACGGGCGAGCTGACCCGCTTCACCCGCTGGCTGGCCCCGGGCGGCGCCACGGTCGAGGTCTCGGCGCGGCGCGTGGTGTTCGGCGGCGGGGTCCTGGCGCTGCGGTTGGAGGTGCGCTCCGTGGACTACGCGGGGCCGATCACGCTCACCTCCTGGCTCAGGCCCGGGGCGGCGGGGGCGGGGCAGAGCGACGACCCGCGGCTGGGCGTCGGCCACGGCGCCCAGCTCGACACCACCGGCGTCGGCGCCCACCACGGCGAGGCGTGGCTGGTGCAGCACGGCCGCGCCGCGGGCGTCGGCGGGGCGGTCGCGCAGGCGCACCGGAGCGAAGGCCTGGCGCTGAGGGACGCGGGCGCCGACGCGCACGGCGAGGCGGCCGCGGCGGTCTTCCACGGCGACCTCGCGCCCGACGACTTCGTGACGCTGGAAAAGGCCGTCGTCTACGCGCCCTTCGACGGCCGCCAGGACAAGGACGCGGAGGACGCAGCCCTCGCGCAGGCGCGTCGCCGGGCCATCGAACGGGCGGGGGCTGGCTACGCCGACTCCGCGCGCGAGGCCGCCGCCGGGCTCGCCGACCTGTGGGCCCACGCCGACGTGCAGGCTCCGGGCGACCCCGCGCTCACCCGCGCGCTGCGCTTCAACCTCATGCACCTCGTCCGCAGCGCCCCGTCCGACGGGCGCAGCGGGCTGGCGGCCAAGGGGCTGACGGGCGAGGGCTACGAGGGCCACGCCTTCTGGGACAGCGAGGCCTTCGCCGTGCCGGTGCTCGCCCTGACGGCGCCGCAGCTGGCGCGCAGCGACCTGGCCTTCCGCGTCGCCACCCTGGACCGCGCCCGGCTCCACGCCCGCGAGATGAACCACGCCACGGGCGCGCTCTACCCCTGGCGCACCATCGCGGGCGACGAGGGGTCGGCCTACTTCCCGGCGGGGTCTGCGCAGTACCACATCAACGCCGCCATCGCGTACGCCGTGCGCCTCTACGACCGGGCGACCGCCGACGACGCCTTCGTGCTGGGCGAGGCGGCCCCCATGGTGTTCGAGACCGCCCGCATCTGGCTGGAGGCCGGCTTCCACGACCCCCGCGAGGGCGGCGCCTTCCGCATCTGCGGCGTCACCGGGCCGGACGAGTACAGCGCGCTCGGCGATGACGACCACTACACCAACCGCATGGCGCAGCTGCACCTGCGCTACGCGTGTGAACTGGCCGACCGCGCGCCTGGCGCGGCGTGTGCGCCGGACGCGGAGGAGCGCGCCCGCTGGGCCGCCGCGGCCGACGCCATGCACCTGCCTGTCGACCCCGCGCTGCGCGTGCATCCGCAGCACTGCGGCTATCTCGACAAGCCGCGGTGGGCGTTCGATCCCAGCCGACGCGACCGGCCGCTGCTCCTGAACTACCACCCGCTCACCCTCTACCGGCACCAGGTGGTGAAGCAGGCCAGCGTGGTGCTGGCGCACGCCCTGGCCGAGGAGGGCTCGCGCGCCCAGCGGCGGCGGGACTTCGACTACTACGGCCCGCTGACCGCCCACGATTCGACGCTCTCGGCCTGCAGCCACGCCGTGGTCGCCGCCGACCTGGGACGGATGGACGAGGCCGCCCGCTTCCTGCGCGAGAGCGTCTTCGTCGACCTGGACGACCTGCACGGCAACGCGGCGCACGGGCTGCACATCGCGTCCATGGCCGGGGGCTGGCAGGCGCTGGTCTGGGGTTTCGCGGGGCTGCGGATCGAGGCCGACGGGGAGGGCGCGTTCCGTCCCGCCTTCCTGCCGCGCACCGCGCCGGACCTCCGCGCCTACGCCTTCGGGATGCAGTGGCGCGGGGCGCGACTGCGGGTGGGGGTCGACGGTGAAACGACCCGCTACAGCCTCGCTGCCGAGGGCGCGCCGCTGGAGATGACGCACGACGGCCTGCGGCTCTCGCTCAAACCCGGCGAAGCGGCCGAGCGCCCGACGCCCCGGTTCGGGCCGCCCGCGTCGGGTGGGGTGAAGGCGCTGGTCTTCGACCTCGACGGCGTGCTGACCGACACGGCCAAGGCGCACTACGTCGCGTGGAAGGCGCTGGCCGACGCGCTCGCCATCCCGTTCGACGAGGCCGCCAACGAGGCGCTGAAGGGCGTCGACCGCAAGGGCTCGCTGGAGCTGATCCTGGCGCGGGAGTCGCGGACGTACACGGACGCCGAGAAGGCGGACCTCGCCGCCGCCAAGAACGCGCACTACCAGACGCTGATCGCCCACTTCACGCCGGACGACCTCCTGCCCGGCGCGCGGGCGGCGTTGGAGCGGGCGCGGGCTGCGGGGCTGCCGATGGCGCTGGCGTCGGCCAGCCGCAACGGCCCGACGCTGCTGCGGCGGCTCGGGATCGCGCGCTTCTTCGACGCGGTGGTCGATCCCGCGAGCCTCGCCCGCGGCAAGCCCGACCCCGAGATCTTCCTCGCCGCCGCCGCCGAGCTGGGCGTCGCGCCTGACGCCTGCGTCGGCGTGGAGGACAGCCGCGCCGGGGTGGCCGCCATCAAGGCGGCGGGCATGAAGGCGCTCGGCGTCGGCGACCCAGCGGTGCTGGTCGAGGCTGACACGGTCGTCCCGGACCTGTCCGGGGTGGACTGGACCCGACCGCCGGGAGTAGCGGCGTGAGCGGGGAGGGCGCCCTGCGGCCGCCTCTGCGCATCGTGGTGGCGCTGGCGGCGACCTACGCGCTCTACGCCGTGCTCCTGAACAGCGTCGGCACGGTGATCCTGCAGTCGATCACGAGCTTCGGCGTCTCCAAGACCGCCGGCTCGGTGCTGGAGGCGTGCAAGGACCTGACCATCGCCGCGGTCTCCTTCGCGCTGGCCTCGTCGCTACCGCGGCTCGGCTACCGCCGCGCGTTGATCGCGGGGTTCCTGCTGCTGGCCGCGGCAATGGCGGCCATGCCGCTGCTGCACGCCTTCTGGATGACGGCGTTGAGCTTCGCGGTGGCCGGCGCGACGTTCGGGCTGGCCAAGGTGGCGGTCTATGGCGCGGTCGGGCTGGTCGCGCGCGAGCCGCACCGCCACGCCAGCCTGATCGCCCTGATCGAGGGCGTGTTCATGGCGGGCGTCCTCTCGGGCTACTGGCTGTTCGCCGCCTTCATCGACCCGCACGCGCCCCTCGCCTGGCTCAACGTCTATTGGGTCCTGGCCGTCGCCGCCCTCGGCATGGCCGCGCTATGGGCCCTCTCGCCGCTCGACGAGACGGCGCTCGGGGCCGAGTCCCGAGCCTCGCCCGCCGCCGAGTTCATGGCCATGCTCGCGCTGCTGCGCCAGCCCCTGGTCGTCGCCTTTCTGGCCTGCGCCTTCCTTTACGTGTTGATCGAGCAGAGCCTCGGCACCTGGATGCCGACGTTCAACAACGAGGTTCTGCGGCTGTCA